>MFQD01000018.1:3243-9635 GCA_001782975.1 Candidatus Magasanikbacteria bacterium RIFCSPHIGHO2_02_FULL_50_9b | reverse complement strand
CGTCGCTCTGCTTGAGCATCACCAACCACACGGACAAATTCGTCATTCAAAAATATTTTAAATCCGCATCCAGCGGCGGGTACACGGTGTTTGGCATTCTGATTGGCACGATCATTCTTGCCGGCATCTGGATTGCGCGCCCGTTTGCGCCGGTCAGCACTGGTGTGCCGGCCGCCGCAATTCTCATTGCGAGCGGTTTTATTTTTTCATGCGGTATTTATCTGTATTCAGTCGCGATGAGCCGCGAAGATGCGTCAAGCGTTGTGCCGTTTTTTCAAACAATTCCGGTGTTCGCATATTTCATTGAATACTTTTTTCTGGACGTCCGCCTTTCCACGCCGCAATTGGTTGGTTCTGGCATTATTCTGTGCGCCGCTTTGTTCATGTCGCTGGATATGTCGCACCCGCGGATGCGCATCAACGGCACACTGCTTGGGCTCATGCTCACCTCTTCACTTTTAATTGCACTCGAACACATTTTGTTTAAGGTCGGCAGCTTGCACCCGAGCGCGTCCGGCGATTATTGGAACAGCACGTTTTGGCAATACGCGGGCACATTACTATTGGGAGTCACGTTTTTTCTGTTTGTCAAAAAATTCCGTGGCGAATTTTTTTCAATTTTCAAATCAAACGGCGCGCGCATTTTAGGCTTGAGCGCCGGCAACGAAATTTTCAATGAAAGCGGCAACCGCTTGGCACAGTTCGCCATTTTGTCTGCGCCTGTAACGCTGGTACAAGTGGTCAACGGATTCCAACCGGCGTTCGTGTTTGTGATTGGCATCGCACTGACCGCATTTTTCCCAAATCTTATCAGCGAAAAAATTTCTCGCCGCCACGTGGTGCAAAAAATTCTGGTGATTGCCGTGATGATTGTGGGGGCGGTGGTGATGCAAAAATGAGCACGGACTGTTGACGCATCGGGCAAAATTGGTTATAGTTTGACCATGCCGCGCATTCGCATGAACATACAAGTAACACAACTCAAAAAACGCGCCATCCCAACGCTGAAAAAATATGGCGTACGGGGTGCATTTGTGTTTGGATCTTTCAGCCGTGGCGATTTTACCAAAAAAAGCGATGTTGACCTCTTGATTGATTTTCCCCCCGGCGCGTCTTTATTTGACGCGATTGGACTTCAGCACGAATTGGAAAAAAAACTCGGCCGCGACGTTGACGTTGTTTCAAAACGCGGCATCAAACCACGATTCGCAAAATATATTGAAGGCGACCTGATACGAATTTTATGAAGCGAGATGCAACGTTGTATCTGCGCGACATCATAGAATCAATTGAACAGTGTGAACGTTATATTGCGCGTTCTACAAAACAAAATTTTCTCTCAAATGATCAGATGCAAGACGCAGTGATTCGCCGCCTCGAAATTATTGGCGAAGCTGCAGCACAGGTATCTGAAACGGTTCGCGCAAAAATGCCGAGCGTTGAATGGCGAAAAATTGTTGCGCTGCGCAATGTCCTCATTCACGAATATGCAGGCGTTGATATTGAACAGGTGTGGGTCGTGTGCAAAAAACAACTGGGGCCGCTCAAAAAAGAAATCCTCAATTATCTCGAACGCGTTTAAAAAAATGACCTCCACCCACTCAACGCGCGAAGTTCTGCGCGGAGCGGGAGGAGGGTGTTAATGTGGCGCCCTATTCGTCGGGCTTTTGCCAGCCCTTGAGATCTTCGGCCGTCATGCCGAGGCGAAGCCCCAGTTGATCCAGAGCGTCGTTCAGATCCTTGTGGGATTTGGGGCCGAAATTCCACATCTTCAGTAGCTCTTCCTCGTGTATCACCACGAGTTCGCCGACGTACTTCGTTGTCGACTCAAGACCGCCGACCGCGTTCTTGATCGCATTCGCAGTCCGAACTGACAGTTCCAGCGAGTCGATCGTGCGGTTAAGAATGTGGTGCATCTGCGCGGTTTCGTCAGCAGCCGGCGCCACCGACCATCCCTTCAGCGCTTCCCCGCACTCCACACAGAACTTCGCTTTTGGAAACTTGTCTCCGTGCACGAACCCACACTTCGGGCACCCTCCTTTCAGGCGATTGAGAAGTGCGGCGCGACCGTACTTGCGATGCAGCTTCCGGATCCGTTCGCACGCTGCACTGTGCAGCTCGCCTTCAAGATTCGGCAGGAACAGATCTTGTGGCGCAAAACCGTGCGCTTCCACGACCAGAAGCACTTGAATGAGGGAACCGGACTTGAGCAGCTCATCCATCTGCTCGAAGCTCTGGCATTCCTCATGCATCGAGCGCCGTACGCTCTCCGAACTCTTGTCACTGAACCTCACGAGCACGGGCGCGGCCTTGCGCACATGTTCCCACAAAAACGGGTTCAGATCACTGGCGTGGACACCGTAGGCCTGACGCAGATCACTCATGAATTGATTAGTCATGGATCCCATTTGATTCCTCACTGGTTGAAGTTGCTATCATAATAACCATTTGTTTTGAATTTTGTCAAGTCACCGCCCCCCCACAAATTCGACATTTTACCCGATTTTCCGTACAATACAGACGCATTATGAACCATAATCTTCAACTCAACTGGCTCAAACCACTCTGCAAAGCCCACCCAACAGCGGAAATTTTTTTGGTTGGCGGCATGGTGCGCGACCTTATTTTGAAGCGCGAAAGCAAGGATATTGACTTAGTGGTGCGCGGCGTTCCAATGACAAAATTAATCGCATTTTTAAAAACGCGCGGCGCGGTGGACGTGGTCGGCAAAACATTTGGCGTCATTAAATTTACACACAAAGGCGCGGCTCAACCGCAAATTGATATTGCGCTCCCGCGCACTGAACATGCCGGCGGCTCGGGTGCGTACCGCGATGTTGCGGTTACTTTTAATCACCTATTGCCGATTGAAGATGATCTTTCGCGCCGCGATTTTACCATCAACGCCATTGCACTGAATATTTTGACTGGCGAAATTATTGATCCGTTCGGCGGCCGCGCAGACATTCGCGCAAAAATAATTCGCACTGTTGGCAAACCGGCAGAGCGCTTTGCCGAGGACTACACACGCTTGCTCCGTGCGCTCCGTTTTGCGTGTCAACTGAATTTTGAAATTGAACCAGCGACCGCACGCGCAATCAAAAAATTGCTGCCAAAAATAAATGGCACGGTGCCGAGCGAATTAATTGGCCGCGAATTGGTAAAATCGCTGTACGCACATCCGGTGCGATGCATGGAACTGTGGGATTCATTTGGCGCGTTCAAACAGGTGATTCCCGAATTACTAAAAATGCACAAATGTCCGCAGCCGCGCAACTTTCACGATGAAGGCGATGTGTGGCAGCATACGGTGTTGGCGTTAAAAAATCTGCACGGCGCGCCGTATCAAAAATTCATCAAGAAATTGCCGGCACTGTATGACGCGCCAAAAAAAGCGTCGCCCACGCAATACGTGGCAACGCTGCTCCACGACGTTGCAAAACCGCTCACCATTCAGACGCCGGAAAAGCACGGCGTTGACCGCATCCGTTTTACCGGCCACGACATTGAGGGCGGCAAGGTGGCGCGCGTGGTGGCCGAGCGACTGCGCCTTTCGTCTGTTGAAGGCGTAAACGTGGACACGGATTTATTGGTGTGGCTCATTGACCACCACTTGTTGGCCGTGCAAGCGGACGTTGCCGATCTCAAAGAAACCACCATTGAAAAATATTTTTTGCGCGACGCGGTACGCGGGCGCGAATTATTGACGATGCTGTTTGCGGACGGCTCTGCCACCATTCCGTCCAACCCCAAAGATAACAAACGTCACCTTGACGATGTGTTGGCGCGCATTCGTCGTTTATTAAAAACGCGCGGCGGCCGCCAACAACTTCCTGCACCACTCATCAATGGCACGGAAATTATGATTGCATTGAAACTCCCATCCGGTCCAAAGATTGGCGAACTGTTAAATGCCGTACGCGAAGCGCAACTTGCCGGGAATATTAAAACAAAAAAAGAGGCGGTGAATTTTTTGGTTGATAGTAAAAACATTCTATAAAAACGAAAAACGCCGTGCTAGTTCCGCGCGTCCTATGCATGAAGCTTAGGGCTGTACGTCCGCTCCCGAAGGAGCCACGACGCGGGCATGGGCGTTTTTCTATTGCTAGTAGACCACAGACAGTTTTTTTGTCAATCCTCAAAAATTGAGGGGCCATCTGCTTATGCTTTCGCGACACGCTGCTCTTTCATGCGCTTGTTTGTTCCCTTTGCGTATGAAATATCGGCGCGGCGAACTCTGAATTGGCGAACGACTTCGATCTTTTTGATCGTTGGCAAGGCAAGTGGAAAAATCTTTTCAACGCCAACCGTGCCAGACTTTTTATAGACCGTAATCGTTGCACCAACTTCTTTGCGGTGTGAGCGCTTTAAAACCAAACCTTCGAACACCTGCACGCGCTCTTTTTCTTCGCCTTTTGGCGTTGTTTCTTTGATCGCCTGATGGACGCGCACCACAGCGCCCGGGCGGATATCAGCGTAAAGTTCCATAGTGGGGGTAGTGTATCAAGACTGCCGCGACGCGTCAAGTGTGTGGCGGATACATGTGTGATTTCATAATCTGTGCCACCCGTTGGATCGCATCACCGCGCCGCCCTTGATTATTCACCACCACATGCTGCGCCCAGTCCTTTTGCGCCATCTCGCGCCGCGCCGTTTCCATTCGGCGCTCCACCTGTTCACGTGACTCATTCGAGCGCCGCCGCGAAATGCGCGCTCGCAGCGACTCGAGAGAATCGGGCGCCAAAAAAATGGTCACCGCATCTTTCAATTTCCGTTTAAAAATTTTTGCACCTTGTATGTCAATGATGAAGAGCGCAGAATTCCCTGCATTGCGGAGCGCGTCCAAATCGTGCCACGCACTTCCATACTGATCGCCATGCACAGCCGCGTGTTCGATGAAATCACCGGTGGCAACTTTGCGTTCAAATTCTTGCGGCGACACAAAATGATAATCAATATGATTCGTTTCGCGCGGCCGCTGCGGCCGTGTCGTATAGGTCACAATTTTTTTGAGCCGTTTAAATCGACGCAGCAGCGCATGACCGATCACGGTTTTCCCCACACCCGAGGGTCCCATTAAAATAAAAATCACTGACTTCATATCACTGCTTTCAATTGTAGCAGATATTCGCTTAACACGGGTGGCAATGGTGCCGCATAGTCACGCCGAACGCCCTGTGTATCGGTGAACGCGAGGCGCGCGGCGTGCAAAAACAAGCGCGGCGCAACAGGAAATGCTTTACCGATTTTTTTTGCCGTATATAATTCATCACCAACCACGGGATGTTGCATTGAAAACAGATGCACGCGAATCTGGTGGGTACGACCGGTGTGAATCCGCACGCGCAACAACGTTGCGTTCGTGAATCGTCGTTCCACAGAAAATTCCGTGTGTGCTTCATTCGCATCTGCCGTCCCGATCGCGTGAGCAGCCATCCGTCCACCGTGCGCCGCGCGCGAAATCGGCAAAGTGATTTCTCCAAAGTCGCGCTCAACGCGGCCATGCACGAGCACCAAATATTCTTTTTCGATTTCACGCGACTGAAACTGATTTTTCAAGTGTTCAAAACTTGGTTGCGTCAACGCGACGACCAACAATCCGCTCGCGTCGCGATCCAATCGGTGCACAATTCCCGGTCGTACGGTTGGATCGTCGCCAACGTCAGCTACCTCTGGAAATTTTTCTTTCAACCAATCAACGAGCGTCCATTCATCAGGACTTGAATCTGCGGGATGCACCAACAACCCTGCCGGTTTATTGATCACGATAAAATCATCGGCGCGATCAATGAGTTCTGGCGCAAGCGCACGCGCGGTCATAGAATTTTTTTCAAGTTTTGTGCGGTCAAACTTGCTTTGATCTTTATAATGTCCTTCGGCGATCCTTCTGCAACGACCATGCCACCGTGCGTTCCACCTCCCGGCCCCATATCAATCACCCAGTCTGCACACTTCACGACATCAAGATTGTGTTCGATCACGAACAATGAATTACCTTTCTCAACCAATTGCTGCAACACATCGAGTAGCCGCTTGATGTCTTCAAAATGTAACCCTGTTGTTGGTTCGTCCAAGATGTAGAGCGTCTTGCCCGTCGCACGCCGCGAAAGTTCAGTCGCAAGTTTCACGCGCTGCGCTTCACCGCCGGAGAGCGTCGTTGCTGGCTGGCCAAGTTGCAGATACCCGAGTCCCACATCAAACAAAATGTGCAATTTATCCGCAATCGCCGGAATGTCGTGAAAAAATTGGCGCGCCTCGTCAACGGTCATGGCAAGCACGTCTGCAATATGTTTCCCGCGATAATGAATTTCAAGCGCCTCGGCGTTGTAGCGCTTGCCATGACACTCATCACATTCAACATAGACGTCTGCCAAAAATTGCATCGGGATGCG
>MFQD01000018.1:0-3235 GCA_001782975.1 Candidatus Magasanikbacteria bacterium RIFCSPHIGHO2_02_FULL_50_9b | reverse complement strand
TAGAGATCGCGAATTGCCGTGAATACACTGGTGTATGTTGCCGGATTTGAGCGCGGCGTGCGCCCGATTGGCGATTGATCAATGGTGATCACCTTATCAATGTGGTCAAGTCCGGTGATTGTTTTGTGTGTTCCCGGCTCATCCTTGGCGCGATAAAAATGTTTGGCGAGTGCTTTGCCAAGAATGTCGATGACGAGCGTTGATTTACCTGAACCTGACACACCAGTCACACACACAAATTTTCCGAGTGGAAATGACACGTCAACATTGCGCAAATTAAACGCGGTTGCGCCTTTGATGGTGAGCGATTTGCCATTCCCTTTGTGTAATTTTTTTGGCGGTTCAATCGACCGCTTGCCGCTTAAATATTGTGCGGTCAATGAATCCTTACACTTCAATATGTCCTTCAATGATCCGGCTGCCATAATTTCGCCGCCGTACCGCCCTGCGCCCGGACCCACGTCAATGACATAATCCGCGTGCTGCATCATAATCTCGTCGTGTTCAACGACAATAACGGTGTTACCGATGTCGCGCAATGATTTCAAAGTTGTAATCAATTTTTCAGTATCCTGTGGATGCAATCCGATCGACGGCTCATCCAAAATGTAGATGACACCGGTCAGTGCACTCGACAATTGAGTTGACAACCGCACACGCTGCGCTTCACCGCCGGACAACGTGTTCATTGATCGGTCGATCGTCAGATATTCAAGACCAACTTTTCGTAAGTCTTCGAGGCGTTTCAAAATTTCTTTAATAATCGACGTCGCAATAGAGCGTTCGCGCTCGCTGAATTGATCAGCGCCGCTGCCATTTTTTTTATCAGTTTTTTTCTCTGTTGATTGAAACGCGGCAAACACCTCAAGCGCTTCTTCGATTGAAAATGCCGTGTAGTCCGCGATATTTTTGTCGAGCAC
Organism: Candidatus Magasanikbacteria bacterium RIFCSPHIGHO2_02_FULL_50_9b; assembly: GCA_001782975.1. Lineage (GTDB taxonomy): Bacteria > Patescibacteriota > Patescibacteriia > Magasanikbacterales > 2-02-FULL-50-9b > 2-02-FULL-50-9b. Next base: position 2,315 of record MFQD01000018.1, on the reverse strand, counting down.
CGTCACCGCGAGCGACTCTTTGCGCAAGCGGCGGCCGTCGCAGGAGGGACAGGTGCGCTCGCGCATGTACCCTTCGATTTCTTTGCGGATATAGTCGGACGTTGTTTCCGCATGGCGCTGTGTTAGATTTGCAACGACGCCTTCAAACACCACATCCTTTTCTTCAACAACGTATGTTTGCTGACCAGTACCAAATAAAATAATGTCGAGTGCCTGTTTTTTTAATCGATTCACGGGTGTGTCAGTTGAAAATCCGTGTGTGTCGGCAACGGCCTGCAATAATTTTTGGTAATATTGTTGGTTGCCCGTGATACGCGTCCATGGCTGGATCGCGCCTTCGGCAAGCGTCAGTCGATCGTTGGGCATGACCAAATCCGGATCAACGTCGAGTGTGATGCCGAGTCCGGTGCAGCGCGAACAGGCACCGTGGGGTGAATTGAAACTAAAAAAACCGGGCTCGAGCGCAGGCAGTCGCGTGCCGCACGTCCCACACAATCGTTCAGTTGAGAACACAATGTCTTCGCCCGCTTCCATCATCGTCACGATGACAAATCCGTTTCCCCACTCAAGCGCCTTACCAACAAAACCATTGATGTCTGCTTTTTTCACGTCTTCGATTCGACCGGTCATGAATTCAACGGTGTGCGATAAATCGGGCGACAGATTTAAATATTGTACTTCAGCTTTACGCACAAACATGCCGTCAACGCGTGCGAGCGTGACGTCTGCTTTTTCCATGGCGCTGAAGAGTGCATCATCGTTGATCGCTTCATCTTTGTACACGGGCGCCAAAATATAGAGCTCGCCTTTGTCACGCGCCAGTTTGCGCACCTCTTCAACAATTTGACCGCGCGAAAATTCACGCGACGGTCCGCCGCAAACCGGACAATGCTGCCGACCGATGCGTGCAAAAAGCAAACGAAGATGATCATAAATTTCTGCGACCGTGCCAACGGTAGAGCGTGGATTAAGTGCTGCAGTTTTTTGATCAATGGCAATGGTTGGTGACAAGCCTTTAATTTCATCAACATCAGGCTTATCCTGCATGCCCATGAATTGACGCGCATAGCTCGACAAACTTTCGGCGTAGCGGCGCTGACCTTCGGCATAAATGGTGTCAAACGCAAGCGACGATTTTCCCGAACCGGACAAACCGGTGATCACGGTCAGCGAATTTTTTGGAATTTCGACTGAAACATTTTTTAAATTATGGACGCGCGCTCCTTTGATAATTAATTTTTCTGACATAGCGACACAACAAGAAGATATACGATGCCTGCCATGCTACCACAGGTGTCAAGATTGTTCAAGAGCAGCGGTTTGAACGACACTAAAAGACCAAAAATTGATTACCGTAAGGGGGGTGCGCGCATGTTTCCTTCCCGCGCGAGGGGCCAGCAACGCGCTTCAGGAAACACACACGCACCCCCTGAAGATAACCAACTCGTGATGTCGTTTGATGCTGGATTTACGCGGAAAAATGGTGTTGACTAGTGAACGGTACGGGTGAGACTGATTTCTCCTGAAGCGCGTTGCTGGCCCCTCGCGCGGGAAGGAGATATCGGGCTCACCCGCCACATGCAGTGGTTACAATAATTTTTTATTGTGCAGCGCCAGCTGACGAATACTGCAAATCAACAATATTCGGAATCTTAATCCCATCATAAAATGTATCTGAATCATTCACATACAGCAGCGTGCCGACTGCCGTTGATTTCGTGTACGTTTTGTCGTTACTCTCGCTCGTCGCGCATTCACCCTTGATTGAAGTTACTGCCGACACCGTGGTCACGAGACCTGAAAAAATTCCGCACGCGCCCTTGCCGCACCCGACTTTTTTGACTGACTTGTCTGGATACACATTCACAAAACAGGATTGTGCAATTTTCGCCGCCGCGCCACTCGAGAGTGTTTTCACAAAAAAGGGATTCCCTGTCACACAGCGACCATATGAACTCAACTCGCGCACATAACTGGTGTCAGCAGCTTTGTTGATTTGCGGCACGAGCAGTCGCGCCGGCAAATTTAAATCTTTGTTTGGATTTTTGAGGCAACCCACAATTTGTGTGCCTTGCACTTGCCAAAAATCTCCTTTGATTCCATCGGAGCAATCGGTCGGTAGCATGCACCGCGGGTGACCCACATCAATGTCAGACCACACGCCGCTGTCGTTAAAATAATTTTTTTCGCGGCAAAAACCGTTCACGCACGAAAGCGCGTTGAGTTTATTCGTGCAAGAAACGCCATCGCCGCACGGCAATCCGATGTCAGAGCCATCAGAACAAATACCAACGCCTGATTTTGTCGCGCCGCGA
>MFQD01000017.1:3868-8170 GCA_001782975.1 Candidatus Magasanikbacteria bacterium RIFCSPHIGHO2_02_FULL_50_9b | reverse complement strand
TGCATTATTATCGTACGCAGGCAGCGACACCATTCCGCGAACTGCGCCGTTGCGCGGATCAAGCGCAATCGCAACGCCGCGTCGCTGTCCGGCAATGCCGAGCGCCATGCGCAGCGCAGATTCAAGTTCGCGTTGGATCTGTTCATCGATCGTCAGCACCAAACTGCTGCCCGGCTCTGGCACGGAAACTGACACGGTGCGTCGCTCGGCGCCACGCGCATCAACCTCTGCGTCGCGCACACCCGGCGTTCCGCGCAAATACGTTTCAAACAACAATTCGATTCCGGTTTTACCGATGAGATCCGTTGGAAAATACAAGGCACTCGCACCGTGTGCATCAAGTTCATCTGGTGAAATACGCCCCAAGTATCCAAGCAAATGCGAAAAACCATCAGTTAAATCTGTGTGCGACCCCGGTATGCCGGCAATATACTGACGCTTCGCACTGCGTTCAATCGTTACACTTGGAAACGCTGCGCTCTTTAAATAAACGCTCACCGCTTCGTCATAACTAATTGGATCCTTCACCACCACGCTCGCGTAATGATATTTTTGAAATGCAGTTAACACCTGCTCAATTTTGTCGCTCGGCACTGCAATCGTTTTTCCAATCTCGCGAATGTGCGCCTCACGCTCGCGCGGAGCACGCGGCAAATCCTGCGCACGAATGGTCAGACGAAAATTTGGCACATTTGCAACAAGCGGAACCATCGCGCGATCAAAGATAATACCACGCTCCGGAATAATCGGCTGCGCACGCATGCGATTGCGTTCTGCAATCACGCGCCATTCGTCACCCTGCATCATCTGCAGATAAAACGTGCGACCAAACATGCTCAGCAAACCGATCAGCGCAATGACGGCAAAAAAAATAATTCTGCGCGTGCTGACTGCAGTACCGATGAAAGCAGATCCCTGAGCGCCGCGAACGACATTTGAATCTGGTGCCGCATCTTCAACCCACAACATTCGCCGCGGCACAACCATTCGTTCCTCAAAAAGTTTCATATGCCGCGACTATTAATCGTTGTGGGCGAACGCGCGTGCCACCAGCGCGGCAACAACACAAAAACAATAGCGCAAGCCGCTGCGGTTATGACGGATTGCAGTGCGATGGTGATGAATGCGGACGAGGCACTGAAAAGCACAGCGCCGCGATGCCACCATTCAAATGCAGCGGTGAGGGTCAGCATTGACACAGACCATAGTGCGCCGACCAGCGCACCAATGACGATACAGCCGAGCAGCGATCGGTGCGTCACCATTTCGCTTGAGACGCGGTGACCAAGCATGGTCAAAAAAATAAGACACAAAATTCCGATGCCAAAACCTGCACCGCGATACAGATCCGTGACGGCAAGCGCGATCAAAATTGACCAAAAAATGGTAGGACGAGCGCGAAGTACGAGTGCAAGCGCAATGATGAGGGGAAACAGTGGAAATTCCGAGTACGGAAATGGAAGCGCACCAATAATTCCTGCATTCAGAATTCCGACGACAACAGCGATGATGAGTAAAATCAAAATGCGAATCATGATTATTTTTTTAAAATAATTGACACCTGCTTAATATGATCATACGGAATCGCCGGTTCAATCAGCGCATGCTGAAATGGCTCGTAAATTTCACGACCCACATTTGTCGCGCGCCCGACCAGCAAGCCGCGCGGCATAAATTCAGAGACATCATTGGTCACGATCAGATCACCAGTCTCAATCACCTCTTGTGGTGGAATGAGCCCCAATCGAACGCCAAGCCCATAACCACCTTCCGCAATTCCGGCAGGCTTTGCATTTTTTGCGAGCAAGACGCCAATGCGACTTTGTCGATCAATCAGTAGTCGCACAATTGCACGATTTTCTTCGGTCGCAATCACGCTGCCCACCAGCGCCCCCTGCTCCGCAAACACAATCTGTTGCACGGTAACACCGTCGCGAGATCCACGATTAATGATCAGTGCTTGCTCCGCAATGTCCGTTGTTTTTGCAATCACATCAGCGCCGATCGTTGTCCACTGATTACGCTCCGGATATCGCAACTCACGCCGCAACACGCTATTTTCAGCCTCAACAAGCGCAACGCGCGTTTTTAATTGATCACGCTCGCGCAACACGCTCGGAAATTCCTCTGTCGTGCGCCGATCAGTCCCCAAACCACTCGCCGCTGTTCGCGCGGTTTGGAGGACACGGTATAGCGCGTTCACTGATCCGTCAGTCACGCGACGCACCCGCAATTCGAGTGGCCGCAAGACACCAAAAAAATGCAGCGCGAGAATCAACAACGCACCCCCCGCATACCACCGGACATGTTTTGCTGATCTAAATCTCATAGCGAGAGCGATGTTTAACCAACTTTTTCCTGATGCCGCGCTGACGGCAATTCAACCTCGCGCAACACTGCTTCGTGTTCGAGCAGCAATCCCGTTCCACGCACCACGGCCGTGGTCGGATCATCAGCAACGCGTACCGGAATTTCTGCGGCGCGCGACAGCGCTTTATCAAGCCCGCGCAATTGTGCACCGCCACCAACGAGCACAATACCACGTTCGTGAATGTCTGCAACTAATTCCGGTGGCGTCACCTCAAGCGTTGCCTTCACAGCATCAATAATTGATTTCACTGATCGCTGAATCGCCTCACGCACCTGCGAATCCGAAACCACCACTTCACGCGGCAATCCGGTCATCAAATCGCGACCACGAATCGCCATGTGTTCTTCTGCTTCAAACGGATCTGCAGACCCAAGTCGAATTTTTAATTCTTCGGCTTGCCGTTCGCCAATGAGTAAATTAAAAACTTCGCGACAATACTGTACGATGTTGTGATCCATTTCTTCGCCGGCAATCGGAAGCGATCTCCATGTCACCACGCCACTGAGCGAAATCACCGCAATCTCGGTGATGCCACCGCCAACGCTGACAATCAAGGTGCCAATCGCATCCTCAACCGGCAGACGCACGCCGAATGCGGCAGCCATGGGCGCCTCGATCACATGCACTTCGCTTGCGCCAGCCGCATACGCCGCATCTTCGATTGCCTTGCGCTCAACTTCAGTGATTTCAAGCGGCGCACCAACCACAATGCGTGGACGCGGCACGAGATTCACCCCATCCTCATGCACCTTGTCAATAAAATATTTGATCATTTTTTCCGCAACTTCGTAGTCCGAAATAATTCCGCGCAACAACGGTCGTGACGTAGAAATATGCGCCGGTGTTTTCCCCATCATGTCGCGCGCGGTGTGCCCAACGGCCATGATTTGATCAGTCTTCACATTAATAGCCACCACCGACGGCTCATCAACCACAATTCCCTTATCTTTGACGTAGACCCGCGTGTGTGACGAGCCGAGGTCAAGTCCGACATCTTTGCTGAATCGTTTAAAAATGTTTTTAAACATACGTTCGTTCCAGAAATTCTTGAACTGGAAGGAACGTCACCGCGCCACTCGCGCGCTGTTTGATTTCAACTGAATTAGTTTGTAAAGTTTTTGCCGAAACGACCACCCGTTCTGGAATTCCCATCAGATCCGCATCAGCAAATTTCTCGCCCGCCTTCACCTCTATTCGATCATCAAACAAAACGCTCACCCCTTTTTTTGTGAGCTGCGCATACACATCTTCAGCCGCGCGCGCCACGTCCTCATTCTCTCCGAGTTGAATTAAATGAATTGCATGGGGTGCAATTGCAGCAGGCCACACCAACCCTTTGTCATCAGACAACACTTCAGCAATTGTTCCCATGAGCCGCGTGCACCCAATGCCGTAGCATCCCATCAGAACCTGTGTATCTGCACCTGCTCCATCCTTGACGGTGAAATTAAACGCGCTCGAAAATTTCGTGTAGAGGGGAAAAATATTTCCCACTTCGATCGCCGTGATGGATTCGATTGTGCCTGACGCACATGAGGGACATTTGTCACCTGCCGCGACCGTGGCAATCTCCTTGTTCACGGCATAATCGCACGCACCACAACGAAACACCAAATCTTCGCCGCACGCAGCCGCCACTTGAAACTCGTGCGAAAATTCTGAAAACGCGCCGCCTGAGGCACGAACTTTCATTGCGGTCAGCCCGAGTCGTTCGTACACGCGAAAATATGCCGCTGCTGCGCGGTCATAATAGGCAAGCAGGTCGTCTTCCGAGAGGTGAAAACTGTACAAATCTTTCATCATGAATTCGCGTCCGCGGAGAATGCCGGATTTCGCGCGTGGCTCAAACCGAAATTTTGTCTGAATTTGATACACGGCGCGGGGCAAATCGCGGTATGATAAAATAAATCGTTTCGCCAGCGGCGTGACCA
>MFQD01000017.1:0-3849 GCA_001782975.1 Candidatus Magasanikbacteria bacterium RIFCSPHIGHO2_02_FULL_50_9b | reverse complement strand
CAATCCAAACTCATGGGATCCATCCGGCGAATGCACTCGATACAAAACATCGAGTGTGTTCCAGCGTCCCGTTGCTTCCCAAAATTCTTTTGGCTGCAGCGCCGGCATAAGCAACTCTTCGGCACCAAGTCCATCCATTTCTTCGCGAATAATTTTGACAATTTTTGAAAGCACTTTAAAACCGAGAGGCAAAAAGGTGTACACACCCGCCATTGTTTTATCAATGAACCCCGCGCGCATGAGTAACTCTGCATTTCGACTCTGCTCGCCGCTCGGATTTTCTTTTGACGTTTTTATCAGTTGTTGTGTGAATCGCATATCAGGTGTTGTATGTTTCTTCGCCGGTTAAAAAAAAGTGTTCCCATGCCGCGAGCGCCGCGATGACGAGCAGCAGCACCCACCAACGAAGCCAGTCGTTGTGGCTGAGCATGAGCGCGATGACGACAAGAAGTGAGAGTAATGTTGCTTGGCGAAACGTTCGCTTGATGTAGAGATGCGTCAACTCGTCGCGCTTGCGAATGTACACGCGAATGGTGAAACCAATGACCGCAAATAGACCGAGTAGCGCCAGCGCAAAAATGAGGTGGAACAAAATTAAAATCGAGCGGCCGGATTCAGGATTTGTGGTCGTGAGCAGCAGAAGCCACGCTGCCCACGCAAGCGCGTCTGTGAACCCAACGATGACAAGAAATCCGCGCAGTGACATACAAATTACAGCAAATATCGAATGCGTTCAATCGAGCGATCGCCCGTTGCATTGCGAATGTTTTCAAGCAACGCCGCTTCATTTTTTTTGACTTCCTGCGCCACCGGCGCCGCACTCACCGAAACAGTGAGTGTCCGATTTTTTAAATACAGCACGCGCACCAATTGCGGCTCAAGACCAAAAAAATCATCAAAAACTTTTTGGGCGGATTCAACAACCAATGACGCCTGAACTGAGGCTGCCATGCCACCCTGTTGCACGCGATGCTGAATGATTCCTCGAAGGTCGCCCATATGAGTGCATTTTGGCAGAAACGGCTGTTTAATGCAAGTGTAAAAAATGAGCCGGCCGTTCTGGTGAGAAAACGACCGGCAAGCTAGGTTTCAATGAAATGTATCGGTTTTGTCCTCTGACAGTAACGCACGTACGGCATAAGCTGGCTCGCTGACACCGGGCGCCCATTTGCCTTGATGAGATGCGCCGCAATAGCATCAGCCGCGGGTGCGTGCACAGCAATGACAGATTGCGCAATCCAAAGCGCGGTTTGAAACCGAGCAATACGCACAACGATCGCTCCATAAATGCGTAACGAGAGTGGGCAGTTCTCCGCTACCCTATCGGCGACGAGCCACTTCAGCAGTGTCCAGAGATCGCCGGATCCACCAACGATGAGTGAGATCATGCTCGTTTTTGTCACACGACGTTGGTTAACCATACCAGCGAGCAACGCTGCCAGGCATACCAGATATTCCATTTCAGTCCAACCGCTTTTTCGGAGTCGGCGTGCCCGGACTTTCGAACGTACGTGACCACCTTCAGTGAAAAGCTGGAAGCCTATTGGTTCTGATGTAACGATGCGCGCATAGTGCACACGCGGCATGAATTTGCTTATCATTTGTCCGTGCAGCATAACGAGCACATGACCGGCTTCATGGTGCGCAGCGTTGAGCACCTGCTCACGTTCGATATCCTGCATATCTTGAATCATCTCAGCAGGCGCTATTCGCTTTTCAAACAGCAGCATTACCATGAGATACTGTAGGCTCTCGATGATCACATCGATATATGCACCCACTTGTCCTCCTTATTAAATTACGTTGGTGGAAAATATAGCATGTTTGTTCAAAAATGTCAATGATAGGCAACAGCGGGAGCACTAATTCTGAAGCACGTTGCTGGCCTCTCGTGCCAGAAGAATTTGTGCTCCCGCTGTGTTGCCATTACAATTGCCGATACGGACAAATCTCCTTAAAATCACAATTCCCACACACATGAGGCGACGGCTTTGCCGCAAATGAGCTTGTCCGAATGGCAGCCACTGTTTCACCAACAAAATCTTCAATTTTCTGTAGATCTTTTTCTTGCGCGACAAAACTTGCCTTCTCATTATTTTGCAAATAATAGTAGCTCAACAATGTCGGCGTTAGACTAAACTGTCGCTGCGCCGCCAACTGATAAATGAGCAACTGTTCTTTGTCGTCAAATTTCAGATCGTCAGATGATTTTGGCGTTCCGGTTTTGTAATCAATGATTTCGATTTCGCCACTCGGCAAAATGTCCATGCGGTCGATTGAACCGGTCAACACTTCGCCACCAATCACGACACGGAATCGTTGCTCAATGAATGATGGCATAGTCCAGTGGCCAGCATGCTGTTTGTAATATTGCCGAAGCATGCCCTCAGCCTCACTCATTTTCTTTTCCTCAAACGGACGTGACGGATAGCCGTCCGAGATCCAACTGCGTCGCAGTAGGTCAACGAGCGTATCAACCGCAGGCGTGTCAGTGTGATCCTCGCGCGGCGCGAGATCAAACAATGACCCCTGCTGTGCGCTTGCGCTTTCGCGCAGCAACTCATACCATTCTTGCAATGCGCCGTGCAGCGATCGCCCAAATTGCATCGTCCACTTTGTGCGCGTCGGCAATTTCAACACATGCGCAAACCAATATTGATACGGACATTTTTCAAACGATTGCAGTTGCGTGAAACTAAATGAGTTTTTTTTCTCTGCGGCAATGGAGAGTGGCGCGTGTTCTGCTTGTGGTGTGTCCGCATCGTGATGCACGTCGGCGGTGACAATTGGTGCGATGCTACATCCTGCTTCGGCGATAAATCGCGATGGTTTGCGCACACGCGCATTTTCGGACGACGAATATTTTTCCGCGCAGGTTACAAACAATTCAGATTTCGCACGCGTGAATGCGACGTATGCAAGCCGCCGCTCTTCTTGCGTGTGGTGATCCTCGGGATGCTGCTGTTCGCGCACGAGCGCCTCTGGTAATTCAATGCCATCAGCGCGTTCGGTGCCCGGGAATCGTCCCTCGATCATGGACACCACAAACACACGGTCAAATTCCAACCCCTTTGATGAATGCACGGTCAACAGCTGCACCGCATCAATCACGCTGGTATCAAGCGCCTGTTGCCCTTCTTCGCCCAATTCAAGCAACCGATCGCAATCTGCCAAAAATTCAAATGGCGTCGCCTGTGGATGCCGCGCTTCCCACTCCGCAACAAATTCCAAAAATTGATTCACGAGTGTCATGTCAGTCATTGCAATCGTGCTTCCAGAATTAATTTCATTGAGCAGTGCTTTAAAATATCCGGATTGCTCGAGCAGTTGGTACACAATCGCACTTGCCTTATTGGTGCGCAAAAAATCTGGGTCAAGTTTTAATTTGCGCGCGAGTTCAAACAGCGCCGCCTTTCCCTCAGCGCTCAATTCCGGTGCAAACTCAAACAACACGGCTCGCGCAAGCGTGATATTTTTTCGTTTCGCATGCGCGACTGTTTCAACCAGATCGCTCGTCGGAATATTTGAAATGCGTGAAATCGTAATTTGATACCATGCGCTGCTATTGGTGCGATCAAGCGCCGCGCGGAGGAGCGACAACAGATCAATCACCACGCGGGTGCGCAGCAACCCATCAGTTTGTGCAATCACATATGACACACCAAGCCGCTGCAATTCATTCGCTGTTTCCTCAAGATGAGACGACGCACGGGCGAGTACGGCAATTTGCGGTGGCGCGCATCCCGCATCAATCATTTTTTTTATTTCGCCAGCAATCCAGCGCGCCTCTTGGACGGCGGTCGCAAACTGATGCGCGCAAACGCGTGTCCCACTGCCGCGCGCGGCATG
>MFQD01000016.1:9294-10975 GCA_001782975.1 Candidatus Magasanikbacteria bacterium RIFCSPHIGHO2_02_FULL_50_9b | reverse complement strand
GCCTGAAAGTACGCTGGATTCTGCATGCGTTTACACGCCTGCAGAAAACTGGATCCAATCTCAATGAGCAGAAACGCGAGAATGAGTTCCATCGTTTGTGTCCTCCGTGGTCGATTTCAGTTCCGCAAAATAATACAGTTTCAACAAAAAAATGTCAATGGGACAATTATTAAAAGGCGCGGTCAACACAAGCAGTTCTGCTCATGCCGATCGCGCCACACATTTCCGTACAGCACCCCTGCTTCAGTTCCTGGCCTCCATGCCGTACCGCTCTTTCAGCGCAACGGCAGCTGCCCCCATCTCTGCAATCTGGATCGATTGTCCGGTGCCGGTCGAAACCTGCAGTAAACCGAGAAACAAACCGACCGTGTAGACTCGATCGTGTGCAGGACCATGCGACTCGAGCTGTTCGTACCGCGGAGTGATCTGAAGATCACTTTGCACCAACTCTTGGAGCAACGATTTCGGATCCTGCACATTCGAATGCTTGATTTCCTCAAGTCGGGGCAGGATGAATCGATGGATGAACAGTTCTGCAACTCCCATACCGCGATCAATGCGCAGCGCACCGATGATTGCCTCGATTGCGCAAGCGCGCATATAATGCACGCTCTTTTCCTTGCGCAATTCAAACCCCGAACCACGTGCAAACCGCATGTAGTGTTCAACTTCCAGTTGCTCGCCGATGGTGGCAAGTGCGCGATTGTTCACCAGCGCACCGTACAACTGCGTCATACGCCCTTCAGTGTGCGTCGGCATTGTCCGGAACAAGTGGTGTTTAATCACCACGTCCAGCACCGCATCGCCGAGAAACTCAAGTCGTTCATTGCACACGGCATATGACGACGTTGTGTCGTTGAGATAGGATCGATGCGTAAGCGCGTCCATCAGCAATTGCTTGTCAGTAAACTTCACACCGATGCGACGCTCAAGTCCTGCCGGATCGAGCGGTGCAACATCTGAATTTAATTTCATCGGGTCCCCTCCTGATATCCTTCATTTGGAAGAGGCGGAGGGGGCATAGCGCATGCCACACCCCCTCCGCCTCGTTAGTTGTTGGATGAACCTACCACGCCATCCCGTGCGTGCGCAGCGCGTTTTCGACAGCCACCACATCCCACGCAGAAATTCCGGCGGTGAACATAAGCTTGTGCTTGCCGAGAGCGATCAACTCGGCCACGCGGTGCACTCCACGCTTTACCTTGAGACACGTGACGAGCTCTGGCAGGAGCCCGATGTCAGCCAGAAACGAATCGGGCGTGACAACTGGACCATCCTTGAGCGAACTCGGCGCCGCTCCGATCGGGAAAGGCACGCGCACATCGTCTCCCGTCTTCTTCTTTTCCTCTGGACTGAACGTCAGTGCCACCGTGCAGCGCAACAAGTCAAGCGCCCCTTGCACTTCAGGTTCAAGTTGTGCAAGTGAAGCCGGAAGTTCCACCTGCCAACCCATGCCAGTCACATCACCAATCGTCGTCAGCCCCGCGTCCCGCAAAACCGTGAGCGTATCGCCGCCGAGCTCCAAGAACCCGAGCGGCCAACGCTCCTTTGGAATGACGAGACACCGCGCTGAAATGTTGGTGACAAACACCTCCTTTTCGCCGTCCGGCACATCAATGTCAACGGTCAACACGACGTCTTCCACCTGAATTTGACCCACGATACGCATCGAGACCTCCTT
>MFQD01000016.1:0-9278 GCA_001782975.1 Candidatus Magasanikbacteria bacterium RIFCSPHIGHO2_02_FULL_50_9b | reverse complement strand
TACACCGTGCCTGAAACACTTCACGCTCCCGCGTCTGCACCATGATCTGCTCCAGCGAAAGCCGTGCGCGCAGTGCAACAGCTTCAATGACTTCCTGCGCGGATGCATGTGACTTGCTCGGTACAAAACCGTCGTGCATGAGCAGATCAACCGAACCGGTCTGACGAACCTCTGCCAGTGGCACAATCGGTTCTTCTGGACGCGGCAGTCCGGGGGAAACATGCCGAAGCTGCTCCCACACGTCAACGTCATAGAGTGCGGACGCGACGCTCTGTTCAAGCTCATTGACGATCCCCAATTCAATACCGAGACGCGTACTCGTCGCCGTTGCTGAAAGTGCTGCCTCGCCATTCAGACCATGACGAAACTTAAACACCGTAACAGCAATGGATGGAACGTTGAGGTCACGCAGGACGCGGTCAACCGCATTCTTGACACGAATCTGCCGCATTTCTCGACGCCGTTCTTCAACAACAGCGCTCGGAGACGGGGCAACCAGCTCGTCAGCAAGATCATCACCGCGAAACGCACGCTCAATGGCGCACACACGCTCCTGTGCCGCCGGCTGTCGAAGCGCTTCAAACACTTTCCATTCGATCTGCCGCACCCGCTCACGCGTAACTTGAAACAGGTCCCCCACCTCTTCAAGCGTTTTCGGATCCTCGCCATCAAGACCATAGCGCGCCCGAAACATGACAAGGTGGCGTGCGGGAAGTTCGAGCGAATTGATCAATTCTGCAAACAGATCTTTCCCTTGCTGCGTTTGGGAGATGTTGATCAACTGCTGTTCAGCGCTCGCGCTCTCGTCAGCCACGATTTCTCCGAGACTCGTCCACGTCTCTTCATCCGAGCTATGAGACGCCGGACCATCCAAACTAACCGGCAGCATCGCGACCCGACGAGCTTCGTTCAACGCAAGCAATTCCTCCGGCGTGATACCAAGCTCTTTCGCCACCTCCTCCGGGGTGACCTCACGACCCAAGCGCGCGATCAATTTCATCACAGCCGCTTGCAGTCGAGTAATGGCCTCGCCCTTGTGTGCCGGAAAACGAATCGCACCATTCTCCGCACAATAACGATTAATCGTCTGCTTCAGCCAGCCAAAGCAGTAAGTCGAAAACCGATAGCCGTTGAGCGGGTTGAACTTGCTAATAGCAGCGATGACCCCGAACACTGCCTCTTGGACTAAGTCATCAAAGTCAATTGCTGCATCTAGACGACGGGCAGGATTCATGAATTGCTGCTTGGCCACCGAGTAGCGCAGACCGCTGTGCTTGTTGATGAGCCTATTACGACTCGCCACACGCACTTCGCTGTCAGCCGTTTCACGGTAGCGCACGAACAGTTCAAAATCCTCATCTCCCAGCTTTGCGCGCGCCTCTTCAGGCGTGACATTCGCCTGCTCAATCGGATCAGGACCGTTGAACAGAATGGCCTGTTGGTTCTGCGCTTTCACACTCTGCAAAGCGAGATTGAACTCGCCCAAACGCAAGAGGACTTCATCAATCACCGTCTCATCTTTACCACACATACCGCGAAACTTGCGCTCATCAACAGCAAGCAGGTCTGCGATCGTGTGAACTCCAGCGCCAACAAGACGCATCTGCGCCCGTGTAGAAATCCCAAGCTCCTTGATGGGTGACTTAGTGAAATCAGTCACGAGCCAGTCTTCTTCCTGATCGCTGTCATCATCATCCGTTACCGACTCAACCAATTCCTCTGCTTGCTGCGCGGACACATAGCCGAGACGCACGAACTTTCCCAGCAGCTCACTACGAACTGAGTCCGCCAGTTCTGACTTCATCATTCCACGACGCGTCTTTGGACAGTTTGCAAGAGTCGTGATGCCAACACGAGCAAGCGCTTCCAGCGTTTCCGCAGTCAGACGCAGCCAATGCAGCGGCACTTGATCCTCCTCAACCACTACCGTGTTGTTCTGAACCATGCGCAGCGCCCGCGAGGGAGACCGCTCACAGTTGATATCAACACGAACCGTACGCGCCATGTGCGGCGTCTCAATCCGCAACGTGCCAGTGACACGCACCTTCTTGTCGTCATCTTCGCACGCCGAAACAGCATTCGGATCGCCGTACAACGCGAGCACATCTTCCACCATCTCGTCAGGAACCACGAGCGGGTTTGAGGCAAGCACCACACCCACGTTGAGAATGTCGAACGCCACGAGATACTCTGGGCGACTCCCGTGCACCGCACTCCGATCCGAAATACGAATGCCCGTGAGTTCACCACTCCGGTACACACCCTTGCGGTCATGCACCAACAGACGCCCACCCCAGCAGCGCACAAGCGCACGATGGACCTTGTCCAAATCGTGTCCGTATGTGCACCGCACTCCCATGTCGCGGAGCCGCGCCAGCAAGCTGGTGCGAATCAGATGAGCATCTTCGAGCAGCTTCAGATTGAGCCCTTGGCTCTCACACCACACCGTGTCTCCGCGCCGAACTGAATAGGCACGAAACGCACGGAGAAACGTGATCGCATCACCGCGACTATCTCGAAACTGATTGAACTTTCCAGCAAACGACCCGGGGGTGTCACCATCAAGATCGCCGAGTTGATCGACGGACAGGATGCTCGCGACTTCCACTGCCTCGGCTGCAAAACCAAGATCAGCGGCAGTCAACACCATGTACGCCTGCTGCGGTCCCAGCGGCAACTGAATCATTCGACGACCAAAATCAGTCACCACACGATCTGCCGTCACCGCGCCCCACTGTTGCAGGTTACGCATCGCACTCTCCACGCGAGTGGCATCAAGCGGCGTCGGAAGATCCAAACGCTCCGGATGTTGCACGCCGCGCGCCAGCAATTGAAGCACAAAATCCGTGATGTCACCGCACTCGGTCTGCGGCGGCGCGAATTCCGGCCGAGCCACGAAGCTCTCTGCAGAATACATCCGGTAGCAGACGCCCGGACCGGTGCGACCAGCACGACCAGCACGCTGCATCGCAGATGCCTGACTGATCGGCTTCACATGCAGCGTGCGATACCCACCTTTGGAATACTCGTGGCGACTCTCGCGCTGCAATCCAGAATCAATCACGTGCGTAATTCCCGGAATCGTCACCGCCGTTTCGGCGATGTTTGTCGCCAGAATCACCTTGCTCTTTTTTGACTGCGCAAAAATCTTCTTGCGACCTTCTCGACCAACTCGACTATGAAATACCATACATTCGAAGTTGGGCGACTTGACGTGGCGCAGATGATGCCGCACACGGTCAATGTCGAACATACCAGACAAAAAGACAAGCGTGTGCCCGTCGTTCTTCTTCGCATGAATCGTCTGCACCAGTCGCGCGACCTCCTTGTGCAGGTCATGAGCGACGGGTTGATACACGATTTCGACCGGATGTTGCTTCACCGGAATCGAGATGATCGGCGCGTTGTTGAAATACCGCGCGAGCGCTTCGGTCTGCATGGTCGCACTACTCACGATCACTTTCAGATCGTTACGAATGGCGAGCACGCTCTTGAGATACGCGAGCAAAAAATCCGTTTGGATCCTCCGCTCATGCACCTCATCAATCATGACAACACTAAACTCGCGCAGCAGCGGATCCGCATGGATGCGCTTTACGAGCACGCCGTCAGTCATATACACGATCTTGGTCGCCTTCGTCACCCGTGTATCGAACCGGATACGATAGCCAACCACGTCGGCCTGTTTGGGATCCAATGAGCTGGCAACGAACTCTGCTGCGTTCACCGCGCCCGAACGAGTCGGAAGCGTGCAACAAATCTTCTTTCCCTTTCCAGCAAAGCCAGCCTCCCACAGAAGACGTGGCAGCTGGGTGGTCTTGCCAGAACCGGTCGTACCGGCAATGACAACAACCGGACAGGCGCGCACCATACTCATGATACGCGCCGCATGTGCCATGATTGGCAACGAAACAGCCACATCTTGCATGATGTCACCTTCCTTAATTTTCTTCCTCTTAAGTTGTGAGGAGCTGATGAATAAACTACTCGAAACGTGCCATTTTGTCAACACTACCCATGACATTGACAATGACGTAGTATTATGGTGTAATCAAGTGCCCCTACATGGTGTAGGAGCACACATGGATCAACGGAGGAACCATGGCTACCCACGAATTGCTGTCGCCGGAAAATGCGGCACGTGATTTTCGGCTGTGGCGCCTGAACCACCGCCCAACTGCGACCATCGCAGAGCTTTTCGCCGAGACTCAAATCCCCACGAAGGATCTGCGAATGATCCTGAGTACCAAGGCTGGTGCTGGACGCTTCACTGGACACATCAGCGCATTTCTGGAAGCCTTCAAGTCAAATGATTTGGTTTCGCTGCAAGAGCTGCGCGTGGGACAATCGCCAACGCTACCGCCTCCGCACAGTGCAGCGAACTATTCCGCGGAACAGCTTGGGGCGATTAAAACGCGCCAGTCGCGTATGGTGAGGTCGCTGGGTCGTCCGTACTGCCAGATTACGCGCCAAGAAATTTCACCACGCCAGTGTCTGATCACCCAAACGCCGCGCGACTGCTATGGATGCGGCGCACCGACCCGCTTCTGCACCGAATGTCAATTTGACATCGTCGCATTTCCAGGCGCAGAGCTGTGCGCGTTCTGTCTGACAAAACGCCTCGCTGAAGACGAGACGGACAAATTGCGTCACGTCTGGACTATTTCCGTTGAGTGTAAGCTTTCCGGAAATCGACAGATCAGCACTGCGACATGCGGTCGACTTCAGGGTGATGCCTGCAGCGGATGCAACGCGGTGACGCGGATCTGTGTAATCTGTAAATCACGCCGTGTACGGTATGTTGACTTTGGGATGTGCCTGAAGTGCCACACCATGGCGCTCGGTTTTGGCTGGCACCCGCTGCCAATCGATGAGATGACGGCCAAGCGGATCGAACGCGACACGTTCTTTTCTTCGATCGCCATTGTGGTACAACTGCCCGCCCCTCAGAAACAAACCGAGTCTGTTTCTGCTTCTGTTGTACTCACAAAGGCACTGTCGCACCTCTGGTGTGCGATCCGTAAACATCACATCGATGTCCCCGATGCCATGATCCTGCCTGGTACAAAACGCCATGCACCTGGTGCTCTACCCGGGAAATTTACAGGGCTGCTTTGGCAACCAAGCGCTAGCACTACAGGTAAACGCGTTCACGAAGTTATTGTCATTGCAGAGTATCTAAACCGCACGGCCGAGGAAATTCTTGGCACACTCTTGCACGAAGCCACCCACGCCATGAATTTTAAGCGGGGCGTACGTGACTGCACGAGGAGTCATTACCATAACCGGCGCTTCAAAGACGCGGCCGAGGAGATTGGGCTCAGTGTTGCACAGGTGGTGCACTACGGTTTTGCTATAACGAGTGTATTGCCAGAAACTACGAAGCGCTACGCCACTGAAATCGCAGAGCTTGCCACTGTGCTAATGTGCCGCAGGATAGAAACGACGGTCGAGACTCCAACGCCGGACGACGGTAATGTAACGCCAGCAAGTGCTGCAACGCCGACTGCCTCTCCTGAGCGTGGTGGCCGGTACAAGAAAGCGTCGTGTAAGTGCCCGCACAATATCCGGATTTCTCGTGCAACTTTAGCCGCGACCACGATCGTATGCAAAAAGTGTGGTGCACCGTTCAAGATTGCTACATAACTGAAGCCATAAGCGGCTCGGTAAAATAAAACGCCCGCACGCCACACCATCGAAACGGTGGGGCGCGCGGGCTCTTTTCTTTTCAGCTCTTTTCAGTCTCGGCGACACGAGCGTCGTTCACGCCACGGCGGCAGCCTGAGCCTGTTGGTTGCGCTCTGCCGCCTCTGCACGCGTACGCCGCTCGCTGACCCGCGGCATCACATCTTCACTGATGTGATGCACGATTGCGCTCAATTGCGCTTCCAGCGTGCGTGCATCTTCGGCGCTGAGCTTCGTGACGTCGAGGCGCTCGAGTTGGTCATTCAACCCGACGAGGGACTTGTTGACGTCCTTGAACCTTACCGGCTTCGGACCGGTCTGGTCGCCGGTTGTCGGATTCTGCTGACCGTTGCCGCCAGTGGGCTTCGTGTTGTTGACGATGCCCTTGAGCCGGTTGAGATCGAACCGCGCTTGCAACGCCACAGTTGCCAGCTGCTTCTGTTGCTCCGGATCTTCGACCCCCAACAGTACCTCTGCCATTTCGAGGGTGATCTGGCGCTTGTCCACCATAGCCTGCACGTCGGCTTGCAGATCGAGAAGCGCGACGCGCTTCTCGATCGTGACGCGGCTGGTTCCGGTCTTTTCGGCGACCAAGTCCAGGTTGTTGCCGTTGTTCTCGAGCAGCCGCTGGTAACCGCTGGCCTCCTCCATGGGCAGCAGATCTTGCCGCTTCGTGTTCTCGACGAGCGCCTGCTCCTCCATCTGCACATCGGTCGTGCCGGGCCGCACGATCGCTTGAATCTCGGTCCATTGGAGCCGCTGGTGCGCCCGCGTGCGGCATTCACCGGCGATGAGCTGGAAGCGCCCCTCTGCCGTCGGATGCGGCCGCACCGAGATCGGGCTGATCAGCCCCCCGTTCGCCTTGATGGATTGCGCGAGCTCGTCGATGTAGGTCGAGTCGAACGTCTTGCGCTGCTGGTACGGGTTCGGGTCGATGTTGGCGACCGGAATCCGCACAATGGTGTCTACCTGTGCTGACATTTTCGTACCTTCCTTGAGATGCGCATGATTGCGCGGTGTCATCCAGCAGCCACAATGGCCACCGTCTGGTGATTTGTTTATACGGCAAACGACTATTTTTGTCAAGCACTTCTACGGATAGCAACAGCAACATTCTAAACTTAGTGCACCACCATTAGCTATCCATAATAAGTCCGGTTTTGGTATCGTGAGGGAAACCCGCATGCGAGTGAACGCGCAACTATTGTTGCGCATCGTGAACGAAGCGAGGACGAGCAAGGTCGCATGAGGCGACCGAAGCGTGTTCCCGAAGGATACCAAAACCGAATTTATTCAACACTCTTATCTATCCCCAATTTCCGCTTCAATATCTGCGGCGCCTTATTAAAGTCAATCGTCTCCTGCACTCCAGAATCCATGTCACGCATGATCACGGTGCCTTCTTGCACTTCTTTTTGTCCGATCACGAATGCAAACGGAATTTTCTTCGCGTTCGCGCTTTCGAGCTGTGCCTTCAATGAGCCCTTTGAAAAATCCTGATCAGCCATCACACCTTCTGCGCGCAATCGCGCAAACAAAAGCATTGCTTTGCGACGTGACAGATCGCCGAGCTGCGCCACATACACCTGTGGTTGACGCTGCGGTGGCAACGGCAGCTGACGTTTCTTTAATTGTACAATCAATCGTTCGATACCCGGTGCAACACCACAGGCAGGTGTTGGTTTGCCACCCAATTCTTCCACCAACAAATCATACCGCCCACCGCCGCACAAAGCAGTTTGCGAACCCTGTTCCTCGTCAGACGTCACCACTTCAAACACGGTGCGAGTGTAATAATCCAAACCGCGCACGAGTGTGTGATTCAAGAAATATGGAATACCAAGTTCGTCAAGATATTCCAAAACTTTCATGAAGTGGTCACGAGAATCATTTGAAAGATAATCAACGATCTGCGGTGCGTTTGCTTTCACCGGTTGACACCCTTCTTCTTTGCAATCCAACACACGCAACGGATTTTTCATCAGACGAGCTTTGCAATTTTCACAAATCTCCGCGCGATGCGCACGATAGTATTGCACCAGTTCCATTTTATAGCGTGTGCGATCATCTGGCATGCCCATTGAATTGATGTGGATCGTCACTGGCACGCCGAATTCGTTATAAAGCAACCACGTCATCTGGATAACCATTGCGTCAATGACCGGCGATGGATCACCGAGCACTTCAAAGCCAGCCTGCCAAAATTGACGCTGTCGGCCTTCTTGCGGACGCTCGTGGCGAAACATCGGTCCCCAATACCACAATTTCACCGGTTGTGGTTGGTTCCACATGCCGTGCTGCAAATACGCACGCACAATCGACGCCGTATTTTCCGGTCGCAACGTGACTTTGTCTGCATCGCGATCTTCGAACATATACATTTCTTTTTCCACAATGTCCGTCACCTTGCCAAGTCCGCGCAAAAAAAGTGACGCATCTTCGAGCACCGGCGTATCAATTCGATCAAAACCAAAATCTTCCGCAATCGATTGTGCCTTTTCATACACCGCTTTCCAGTAGTGCTGATCGCGTGGCAAAATATCCTTCATGCCACGCAGCAACTGAATCTGTTTTTTTGCCGGTGCCGCAGGAGCGGTCGATGCATTTTCTTTTTTTTGCGCAGACTGCCCGCCGGTCAACGGCTTGCGCGGTAATTCTTTTTTAACAACGGGCTTGGGTGCTGATTTTTTAAACACAGGTTTTTTCTTTAGTGATGCCATAGAATAAATTTAATCACGCGCGTAATCTTTTGCGAGATACTCAATGCGGCTGAGCGGCCATCCGCGCAAAAACGCGCGGCCGACAATTTCAGAGCGTGCGACCGGACCGATGCGACGCGAATCAAGACTCGCTGGCCGATTGTCGCCAAGTACAAAATACTGATCAGCTTTGAGTGTCACATCCATATCTCCAAACGTGAGCACTGCGGGACTGAGGTATAAACTCTCGTCAAGAAATTTTCCGCCCGTATGCGGTGCGTTGTAAATTTTGACACGCCCATTCATGATCACGATACGCTCACCGGGCAATGCGACAACGCGTTTTAAAAAATAGTCCTGATCGTCCTGACCTTGGTTGCGCAAGACAACGATGTCGCCGCGCTGTGGTTCATTCAGCCGATACGTCAATTCATCGATGATCAAATATTCTTTTTCGCGAAAATTCGGTTCCATTGATGCACCCTTGACGACAAATGGCTTGAACACAAAGTATCGGATGGCGACAACAGCAAATGCGCCGAGGATGATAACTTTAAAAAGCTCGGAAAAAAACGATTTGAGCGGATAGGTCTTGAGGTCGTCGGGAGCCAATAAATTGTCAGGCGCAAAATCGTCCATACGGTCAAATGGTACGCGGAAATTGAGTGGTTGTCAATTATTTGACGCACGCAAGATTTTGGGATAGAATGAGGGCGATTTATAAACATCCGTAGTAACGGGCGATAGCAACGTCGCACGCAATGCGTGCTCGTTGCTTCAGCCCTCGCTCGGAAATAAATCCGAACGCGAGCGTTCGATTTACTTCCTCGTTCGGGCGATTAGCTCAGTTGGTTAGAGCGCGTCACTGATAATGACGAGGTCCGAAGTTCGAAT
>MFQD01000015.1:8924-9005 GCA_001782975.1 Candidatus Magasanikbacteria bacterium RIFCSPHIGHO2_02_FULL_50_9b | reverse complement strand
GCCGTTAGCCAAATGAGTGTGACCGCACTGAGACTCGCATACCAGCCAAGCCAACCTCGCAGCAGTTTCTTCCCGCGCGAG
>MFQD01000015.1:586-8881 GCA_001782975.1 Candidatus Magasanikbacteria bacterium RIFCSPHIGHO2_02_FULL_50_9b | reverse complement strand
GTGGCAAAACAAATCCAAGCAGTGCCCAAAACTCCTTAGACAAAAGCGATGCGGCTATGCCAATCAGTGCAGACCAACGCAACCCTTTTAACCACAGCAATAGCGCCGCAAGCGCGCCAATAGCAGCGAGCAAATCCGCGCGAGCCGCAACCCAAACAATGGGCTCAACGTGCGACGGCAAAGCGGCAAAAAGTGCGGCAACGATGGCGGAAAATAATGGAGAACGCTCAGAGAACCACACACGGGCAATTGCGTAAACAAACGCCAGCACGACCAAATAGAGCGCCAGCGAAACCAGGTGATCAATGAACGGCGATTCTAGCCGCATCGTTACCCAATAGCTGAGCGCCGTGAACGGCCGCCATGAGCCGCCAGAGAGTGTTGCATCGGTGTTGCGCGTCACCGCGTACATGAGTGGCTCTCCCGCCGCGTGACGAACGGCATAATCAAAATCATCGGCAAAATAACCGGTGTCGAGTGTTGGCGCATACAAAACTGCAACACCGATTACAACCGCAGCAATGGGCAGCAGCTTACTGCTGCGCTTTACGATATGAAACATAGAGTCGCCACAGATCATTCAACAGGTTAATACTCCCCGGAAAAATACGGAGCATATTTCCGCGATCGTGGCGATAGATGACCGGAATTTCTTCGAAGCGTAATCCATATTTGCGTGCGCGCAAAAAAATCTCAACATCAAACGCAAAACGCGACACAATTAAATCAGAAAAAAGCAGGCGTGCCGCGTCAGTCCGAAAGCCCTTGATGCCACACTGCACGTCACTGAATTTCAAGCCGACAACGAATCGCGCCGCAACATTGAAACACCACGACAGCATTCGTCGCACCACGTTATGATTGCGCTGAATATCAGAGTCAGTGTGACGACGAGAGCCAACAATAAAATGCGATCGCGGATCGCTCCGGAAACGGTGCACGATGTCGTGAATGGTGTCGAGCTCGTAAGAAATATCAACGTCAGTAAACACCACGATCGGCGCCTCGGCCGCCGCAACGCCGTCTGCGATCGCACGTCCTTTGCCCATATTCACCGCATGCTTGATGAACGTGACGGCGGTGTGCTCGGCGGCAAACGAAAATAATTGCTCGGAAATTTTCTGTGCGCTGCCGTCGTCCACCAGAATGAGCTGTACGTTGAGCGGCGATAATTCGCAAAAACGCTCAATGTCCGCAAGCTCAAACACGACAGAACCACCACGACGGTAGACCGGAATGACGATACTCAGTTCAGGTTTTCCATTACTCCACGGCATACACCCAATATTTATACAACAAAAAATTCCATGACACCATGAGTGCAATGATGCCAAGTTTCGTGAGGAGATCGTGGAATCCAATTTTTTCGACCAGCAGATAAAAAGTGGCTTGTGAAAAAATATAATTAAACATGAACAGGATCAGGAACCGACGCGATTGTCGCACCGTGCCGCCGCGCGATCCAAATGACCAAAACTTATTGAGCAAAAAAACATAGAGCGCCCCGCACGTCGTGCTGAGCACATTTGAAGCGACTTCTTCGAGTGACAGGGCGCGCGTGAATAAAATATACAAACCAGCGTCAACGATTACCGCTGAACAACCGGTGATAAAATACCGCGTGAGCCGAACGCGCTCGTTGAAAATCCATGTTGCCGCAGCGCGAATGTGGTGTTTCATAGCACGATCATTCGATGATTGCTTTGATGCGCCGCACACCCGCGCTCACCGCTTCCTCTTTGATAATTTTGATGTGCCCAATGAGCGCCGTGTGTTCGACATGCGGACCGCCACAAATTTCACGGCTGAATGTTGAGGCGGTTGGGTCTGCGTTTGCTGGCGAATTCACGTCCCCTACCGTATACACTTTGACCTGATCCCCGTACGTATCCCCGAACAAACCGATTGCTTTTTTTTCGCGCGCCTGTTCTACAGACATTTCCTCGCAACTCACCTGATAGTCTTTTTGAATTGCCGCGTTGATAATATTTTCAGTTTCAGTGATTTGCTCTGGCGTCATTTTTTCGTTGTGTGAAAAATCAAACCGCATACGTTCGGGGGTGATGTTACTTCCCTTTTGTTGGACATGTTCGCCCAAGACTTTTTTGAGTGTTGCGTGCAGCAAATGCGTTGCCGTGTGATATCGAACACTGATATCACTGGTGTCTCCGAGGCCGCCTTTAAATTTTTGCGCGGCGCCGGCGCGGGAGAGATTTTTATGTGCTTCAAACACGACGCTAAAATCAGTAGACATTTTTCCGATCTGCTCTTCAGTGATGGTAGCGCCCTTCATCTGTAATTCTTCAATGATGAGTTCAAAGGGGAAACCAAAATTTTGATAAAAATCAAAAAGCCACTGACCGGACATTTTTGAAACGTCGGCGCTGATTTCTTCAAGCTGCTTTTCAAAAACCTTCAGACCCTTGTCCAAGGTGACCCGAAATTTGTTTTCTTCCTTCACAAATTCCGCCACAATAAGTTCTTCACGCGATTTTAAATCCGGATACGCATCGGCATACGCCGTAATCACGGCGCGGGAAACCGCATCGGCAAAATTTTGCGTGATGCCGAGTTTGTGTCCCATACGCACGGCGCGACGAATGAGCCGGCGCGTGAAATATCCCTGATCCTTATTTGATGGCAATGCCCCATCAGCAATCAAAAAAGTTGCTGCGCGCATATGATCGATCACTACGCGAAATGCGTAGGTGTTCTCTACAGCCGCGCCATATTTTTTTCCACAGAGCTGTTCAATTGCTTCTCGAAGTTTCTGAAACAATTCGGTGGTAAAAATATCTGACGAATTTTCACGCGCTGCAACAAGGCGCTCAAGTCCGCCGCCGAAATCAACATTTTTTTGTGGCAGCTGTTCAAAACCAGTATCAGTTTTTACATACTGCATGAACACGTTATTGCCAATTTCGCTGAAGCGACCGCAATCGCAATTCACATGGCATGACTGTGATGCCCACACTGATTTTTCATGCAGCTGCAGTTCGGCGCCAAAATCATAAAACATCTCTGTGTCCGGCCCACCAGGTTCGCCAACTGGCATATTGGAGGGAACGCCGCTACGGCTCCACCAATTTTTTTTCTCATCGTAATAAAAGATGCGGCCGCCCTGCATGCCATCGCGATCGGAAAAATCAACAATTTTTGCGTCACTACCGAGTAATTTTTGCCATAGTTTCGCCGACTCCTCATCGCGCGGAATACCGAGCGCTTCATTGCCCCGAAAACAGGTGAAATACAGGCGCTCCGGCGGCAGCCCAACTTCACCCGTTAAAAATTCCCACATCCATGCAATCTGTTCCTCTTTAAAGTAGTCCCCCAGTGACCAGTTGCCCAGCATTTCAAAAAAAGTTGTGTGACGATTATCCCCTACTTCGTCAATGTCGCCGGAGCGAAAACATTTTTGCGAATCCGCAAGCCGCACGCCGGCCGGATGTTTTTGCCCCAACAAAAATGGAACCATGGGTTGCATGCCAGATCCGGTAAAAAGCGTCGTCGGATCATTTTCCGGAATGAGTGACGCAGACGGCAAAATGGTGTGGCCTTTGCTGGCAAAGAAATCCAGAAATTTTTTTCGGTAATCTACAGGTGACATGGCGACATTCTAGCAAAAATTTGTGGTGCGGTCAAAAAAATACGGGCCGCACTACCGTTCGGTATGTGCAGCCCAAGGACCAAGGAAACAAGGAACCGAGCTCTCAAGTACAGAGCATCACAGGTTCCAAGCACACAGCTACTGCTGGAGGAAACCCGACGCGGAACCGCAGTCCACACTAGCGTCCGACACGTCGATCGCGTCGAACCTGAGGCGGCCGCCACGGAAGCCGAAGTACGGCGCGCCCCGGAACCCGCCACCGGCATCGAACGAGTATTCGTCGCCCGGGCAGTCGAGCCAGAGGCCGTCATCGTGTTGCAGGCGCTCTGGATGCGTCAGCAACATGATGCCGACTTCGAATGCACCCAAACAGAACTGCCGGCCACGCTTCGTGAGAGCGCGCACACGACGCACGGACTTGCCGCGATGCGTAATGCCAAACTGAGCACCGACGACGAGGATGTCGCTGCCTTCCTGCTCACGGCCGATCACTTCAAAGGCCTTCGCCTTCTGAGTGGTCTCGCGGAAGCGATCCGGTCCGAGTTGACCTTCGCGGTAGTTCACGAACTTGCCGCTGCGCTGCTCCGAGAGCTTGCCCAGCACGAGCTGCGTCGCCTCATTGTAGGTCGGGGCGATGAGCTGCCAGCGCGGAATCGCGAAGTTGCCTTCGGCACCGGCTGGAACTTGCTGCTGCGCGAGCGACTCGTTCCACGTCTTCAGTTGCGGAAAGTACCTCCGCAGAATCGCAACTTGATCGGCAATCGGCTTGGGAGCCGCGTAGTCGAGCGGGTAGCGGTGGGTGGAGGGAACTTCTTCGTTGGCATGGTCATTATCTGCCACCGCCACCGCATCCTTGAACGCCTGCAGTGCAGCGATCATCTCGGCCACCTGTGTGGGCGAGCGCCTGCGCACCACCTTGACAGCCGTTGCGCACAAGACCTTGAGCCGCCTGACTTGAACGCTGGTCACGCCGGTTTTCGCAGCCATCACATACACTCCCCGTTAATTGTTACCTGCCCGTATCAGACACGCCACATTCGGTTATCGCGAGATGTTGGAATACCGGACACGAACCATACAACATGTATGATTAGTGTATAGTAGACGCTATTTTTCCCAGAATGTCAAGTGTTACTCATAAAAACAAAGCAGACCGGCTTTCGCCGGTCTGTTTCTTAATAATTCCGACTTATTATTTGCTGATTGTGCCGAGCACCTTCATTTTGGTTGCCTGATCCGCTTCTTTCGAGAGCGTGAACACGAACCACTTTTTATCGTTCAGACCGCCGACGCTGCTGTAATCCAATGATGCGGCTTTTGCCAATTCCTTAACCGAATCGCCAACTTTATCAGCAACGCGAGGCCTATTCTTTTCTTCCCCAACTTCGCCAACGAGCAAAATGAGTCCACTGCCCGCAAACTTGTATTCCGTGAAGCTCTTGAGCTGCGCCGCATCTGCGCCAAGCGCCTGCTTTGCAACGGCTGAATTGTCCTTTGCCGTGAATTCAATGGCTGCACCCTTGAACGCACTGTTCACTCCTGAAGGACCAACTTCGCTGGATGTTGCAGCGCCGCACCCTGCACCCACAAAGGTAAAAGTGAGGATTGTCGCTGAAATTGCAAGAAATTTATTCATATCGGTGTTATTTATTTTAAGCTAGCTGCTGCGGTTTTGCCCATGACGTCAACAATCGGGAACGCCTCTTCGCTCTCTTTTCCAGCAAATGAGTATTTTGCCCAGACACGGCCGATTTTCTTATCAACTTTTGTAACTGTCGCAGCCGAGTACGAACCAATGACTGGTACGCTCACTTTGTCGCCAACAGCAATTTCTTCGTTTTCCCACATGACCTCAAGACAGTCTGCTGAAGGAACTACGCTTACTTTTCCTGCCCACCCGACGACGAGAATTTTGCCATCAAGTTCCTTGACTTCTTGGACATGGCGCCATTCGCCTGATTCTTTGCACGCCAAGCTGCTGCCACTTGCGCCGCCAACGAGCTTTTGAAACGATCCTGGAAGGATTACCGTTGACTTTGCTGATTCTGAGTAGTCCAAATCAAGATATTGAACTTCTGGCTCTGTTGCGGTGCCGCCAGTCACAATTGCACGCTGCATGCCTGACCCTGACTGCCACCACGTTAACACAATGTCTCCAACAGCTGCCTTTGCGCCGTCAAAACCAGTGCGCATGATGAGCGAGTTTGGGATGGTTTCCTGGCTGCCGGCAAGTGTTTCGATCTGAGATTCACCTGCGCCAACGGCGAGCATTTTCGCTGCGTAAAAAATATAAGTTCCGGTTTTGCCATCAGTAACGGCCTTTTTTGAAGGCGCGAGGACGTAGTTGCCTTTGCTCACGTTGAGCGAATTCTGCACCGGAAAATCAAACGCGATTTTACCCGGCGCGGCAGCTGGTGCCTGTGCCGCAGGCTTTGCTGGAGCTGCTCCCGGTGATTTCGGCGCATCTGATTTCGCGCAACCAGCTCCAACGAGAACGAGCAGCGCGAGTCCGGCGAGGCCGGTGGACAATTTTGACATAGGTCGATTCTTAAATAATTATTGGCGTAAGTATAGCAGATTTTGCTATTTTGTGTTGTGGATAACAATTATGCGATGACGCCGCCGCCAAGGCACTCGCCGTCACGATATAACACCGCGAACTGACCCGGTGTCACCGCTCGCTGAGGCTGATTCATTTCCAATATCATTTCATCGCCCACGATTTTCCACGACGCAATTTCCTGCAACGACTGACGATGGCGAAATCGAGCACATACGTTTTCTCCAGCAGTCGGCGGATTAATCCAGTGTGGCGCTTGCACCACGACACACATTGAAAACAACGCCGGATCATGTTCATCGCCAACGAGCAATTCATTGGTTACAAAATTTTTCGCAACCACATAGAGCGGCGCGCCGCCGCCTAGTATGCCGAACCCGTGGCGCTGGCCAATGGTGTACCACGCCAATCCATCGTGTTCGCCGATTTTTTTTCCGTCCGTTGTGCGAATCGCGCCGGGCACCGACTGTATAAACTCAGCGAGCAATTCTTTCAACGGCACTTCACCCACAAAACAAATGCCCGTTGAATCCTTTTTTTCTGCAACAGACAGCCCTGCAGCATGCGCAATTTTTCGCACTTCTGATTTTTTCAGGTGGCCAATCGGAAACAGCGTCTGACGCAGCGCATCGCGCGACACCTGACACAAAAAATATGTCTGATCTTTTTCTTCATCAGCGGCACAGAGCAGTCGACCGTTGCCATCGGTCTGCGCATAATGACCTGTTGCAATAAAATCTGCACCTTCGGCGCGTGCGCGTTCAAAAAAAGCGCCAAATTTAATGTGCGAATTGCACAACACATCGGGGTTTGGGGTGCGCCCTGCTGCGTATTCATTTTTAAAATATTCGTACACGTCACGCCGGTATTCCACTTCAAAATCCCATCGCACGAGTGGCATTTTTAAATGTGCTGCCACCCGAAGCGCATCGCGCCATTCAGCGGTCCAACAAGGCGTATATTCCCCGTTCGACAGCACCATCTTGGTAAAATTTTTCATGAATATACCACGCACGTCAAAACCGGCCTGCTGCAGCAAATACGCTGAAACAGCAGAATCAACACCGCCTGACAAACCAAGATATACCACTTTTTGATTCCCCGCGTTCATAGCAGCAAAGTGTAGCGCAAAACCTACTGCGCAGCAAGATCAATTCTGGTAGATGTATTTTTTTGCCAGCGCATACGCAGATGCCTTTGTCGGACAATTCATCACCACTACGGTTCGAGCGCGGCCAGTTGCGCCGTCTCCAACAACGGTAAAGTTATAGCGCGATTCGTATAAAAAACCGGTTTTACCGAGGCCGACAGGATCGCCAGAACGCAACAGTAGATTTGTGGTAGTGATGGTGTGATTCTGTGGTTTTCGCGCGATTGACGACAGCGTATACGTTGTTTTCAATCCAATGTCCGCGATGCGGGTTTCACGATGCGCCGCTTCAATGAGGAGTGCAATATCCTGCGCCGTGGAAATATTTTGCGGATCAAGACCGGTCGGATCGACAAAGCGCGAATTTACCATGCCCAGCTGCTCTGCCTTTTTATTCATGCGTCCGACAAATTGGGCGAGTGAAATTCCGCTTGTCCGTGCAAGCGCGTGCGTCGCATTATTCGCAGAACCCATAAGTGACGCGTGCAACAGATCAATGCGGCGATACCGAGACCCAACTGCCACACGCAAACGCGCACCGCCGAGCTCATCTGCGCGCGTGAGTTGCACTGGCGCGTCCCAATCAAGAGACAGGTCACTCAAGACGAGCGCGGTTAATAATTTTGTGATTGATGCGGCTGACCAAGGCTCATCCGACTGTTCATCCGTCATCACCGAATCACCATCTTTGACAAAAATAATTGGTTTATCAGAAATCTCACCTCGAATATAGTAGTTTGAAAATTCGTCATCAGACAACGTGCGAACCTGCTTGTCCGAATATCCGCGACTTTTAAACAGTGCGCGCGTTGGAATCAAATTGAGCGCGCCATGATCATCTGCCACAACGAACACGCGCGCATCAGTTCGAAATTTGATGAGCGAGCCGGCTTTTGCGAGTGCCGCAGCCTCTACCGTGTGAGGCGTGCCGACGGCAAAAATCACAACGGCGAGGATGAATATAAAAATATTGAATTG
>MFQD01000015.1:0-577 GCA_001782975.1 Candidatus Magasanikbacteria bacterium RIFCSPHIGHO2_02_FULL_50_9b | reverse complement strand
GTGGATCGAGTCGCCATGCACGATGAGATCTGCCATGGTTCGCGTGCCGCCGCGAAACACGAATGGACGCGCCCGAAAATCCAAATTCAGGCCAGCAACGATCACCTCTTTCCCCTGCTGAACGTACGCGAGCAGTTGATCAATTATTGGATCATCAAAAAACTGAATTTCATCAACAACAATCACTTCGTGATCCGGCTCAACGCGGCTCACCACATCCTCACACGTTGTAGCCGGAATTGCCCACGTTGAAAGCCCATCATACGATGAGGCCTCAGTCTGCGAATACCGATTGTCTGCACTGAATTTAAAAACAATCACCCGTTTACCGGCAATTTTATGGCGGTTCACCTGCCGAATTAAATCAATTGATTTGCCGGAAAACATGGGGCCTGTAATCACCGTCAGCATAGGTTTATTCAGAAAATTCGTTAACCAGTTCAATGAAGTGTTGTGCGCGCGCACGATAGTCGCGGTACTGATCAAAACTTTCAAAGCCCGGTGTCATGCACACAGTCGCATCTTGAAAGCGCGTTAATTCGGCCGCACGATTTTTAATCCACTCACACGCGTTCGG
>MFQD01000014.1 GCA_001782975.1 Candidatus Magasanikbacteria bacterium RIFCSPHIGHO2_02_FULL_50_9b | reverse complement strand
CGACCACTGCCTGACGATTGTCACGGTTCCAGTTCGCGAACCCGACACCGTCGGACGCAGGCATATAATTTTCCGTGAGCCAAGAAGTAGAACCTTTTCCTTGCCAGTCATCAGTGACTTCGTTTTTTTCGTTGAGCTGGGAAAGAAGCCGTGTGTACCATGCTTCGTAAGTTCTACCGAATTCATGTGTATACTGACCGCGACCAAGCATGTAAAAGTATTCGCTACCAGTTTTTCCGGCTTCAATGCGTTGGCGACCACCAACGGTTATATTGGCGCCCGCGCGTGGGATATTTACGTCGTCTTCAACGAGCTGAAATTGAAATCCATCCGTGACTCCATGGACTCCCAACGTGATGGTTTCTTGTTTTGTTCTTCCGCCA
Source organism: Candidatus Magasanikbacteria bacterium RIFCSPHIGHO2_02_FULL_50_9b (assembly GCA_001782975.1). Lineage (GTDB taxonomy): Bacteria > Patescibacteriota > Patescibacteriia > Magasanikbacterales > 2-02-FULL-50-9b > 2-02-FULL-50-9b. Next base: position 8,292 of record MFQD01000014.1, on the reverse strand, counting down.
TGATGTTCTGGGTCAAATTTGTCTGGGTAGTATTTTAGTTTCCCATTTTCATCAGCGCCTTTCAGGTCATTCCATCGCCACACTGGCTCTTTGGTATCCAGCGCCAAAAGATCATCCGGATCTGTTGGTGATTTTTTGGGTGCGAATAATTTCTTCCGTTCGTGGTGATCCAAAATTGCGCGCTCGGCTGCCGTATGAAATTTTGAAAGTGGCAATGCAAACGGAATAATTTGCAGCCGTGTAAAACCTTGCGCGAATTTTTCTTGTAAAATTTCACGTTTGGCATACGCGTGCTCGCGAACCACTTCAAGCGTGGGCACTGGATAAAACTTCCCATCAATTCCCTTGATGCCATTATTTTCAATGAGACGAGCAAGTTGGAGCATGGTAATTTCACGGTAAAATTGTACGGGAAGCTCTTGAGAGAGCCATGCTTCAAAATTTTTTTCACTAATATATTCAGGAGGTGGAACATAAATTGCACGTCGCGCTTCTGGCTGCACGAGTCGCTTAGGTTCTTTTGGTTTTCCCGCATGCTCAAGCGCATGAATAGCATCATAAAACGCCGCCAGTTTCGGCTCTACCAGCAAGGCATCGCGATTCTGGAGTAAGGACAAAATGTGGACGTTCATCTCCGACTTAATCTCGCCGCTCTGCATTTTTTGTGTGATTCCGCCAAGCCACTCCAGTGCCTCGGCCGCTGCGCTCCGCACTTTTTCTGCTGCCGCAACAACGGCTTTTGGCGTGCTTCCCTGAGCGATTGCTTCGCGCGCCGTAATCATACCAAGTGCAGCGGCTAAATCCTGCCCGATACGCAGTTTCCATTCCTCCACCCGAGCAGTAATGTCTTCACTGTTAAAATTCGCACGTGTGTGAAGTGTATCAACGGCACGTACCAGTTTCTGCCGCAGCTCGATGGACGGATGACGAATATAGTCAGTAAACAGCACTTCGCATTGACCCGCCTCAAGCGCCACCGCAGGCGCGCGCGCATCGCCATTTTTGTACATACTAATGCGCTCCGCCATTTCTGTCAGCTCCTCAATTTCACGAATTTTGCTGTGGTAGCTGGCAACCACTTGCTCGCCCCGATGTGCTTGAGCGGCGGTAAGAAAAGAAATGACATCTGCTGCGGCCGCATCTTCGTGCCGCCCTGCGGCATTATTCATCCTTTTTGCACGAACTCGCAAAAAAACCGGTTGCCACAAATCGCGCTTCCAAAATGGTTTCTGATTTTGTTCGTCCACTATGTTGCCGAGTATTTCCCTTTCAATACCCAGCTCGTTACGCGCATCTTTTGATAAAAAATGAGCACCCGCGCGTTCTTTCGGCGACAGCACCTGATGCGCTGCCGCTAATTCACGCACGGTTTTCTCGCCGGCCACCGTTATGCTTAGCACCTTTTCCTCAATTTCAGCTGCTACGGCAACAAACTGTTGTACAAGAAATGCAGTTATCTGTGGATCAATCCGTTTTCTTTGAATTACGTGGTCAATCGCGTCATTGGCGCGCACGACTGCATCGACTAAAGCGCTTCTCTTTTCAAATAATTCCACAGCTTGAACAATCCGTGGATCTTCCAGCTGGGGACCAACCTCTGCTTTAAAAAAACCGTTACGTTCTGTCATACGAATGGCTCAAAGTATAGCATGCGCGGTGTGAGTTATGGTATACCCCACGGCGTGCCCGTGTGGTACAATGCGCGGTGGATAAAATATGAAACAAAAGACACACAAAATTTTGACAGCAATCTTCGCCTCGCTCGTGATTATTTCAATGGTGCTGGCGTTTTCCGTGCAATATTAGGCCACGCCGCAGCACGCACGATATGAAAAACACCGTTTGGCAGCTTCTGGCAGAAACAAACCCGTACGCGGCCGATGCGCTCGGCAACGTCAATCCGGTCGTGGCGCAACTGCTCTGGAACCGTGGTGTGCGCACGCAGGCGGCGGCTGCCGCTTTTTTGGCGCCGTCGTATGAGCGCGATGTGCATGACCCATTTTTATTTCGTCACATGCGACGTGCTGTTGACCGCTTGCGCGTGGCAATCATAGCGCGCGAATTAATTGTGGTGCACGGTGATTATGACGCGGATGGAATTTCCGCAGCCGCCATTTTGACACACACATTGCGCACGCTCGGCGCAAATGTAGACGGATTTATTCCGCACCGTGAACTCGACGGCTATGGATTGAAATTATCCAGTGTTGAAACAATTGCGGCGCGTGGCGCAAAAATAATTATCACGTGCGACTGTGGCATTTCAAATGCAGAAGAAGTTGCGGCGGCCCGCGAGCGCGGCATTGATGTCATTATCACTGACCATCACACCATCCCCGCCATACTCCCCGACGCGTTCGCCATTTTGCATCCAAAAGTTGTGGGCGAAACGTATCCGGACCAAACATTGTCCGGCGGCGGCGTTGCATTTAAATTAATGCAGGGTTTAATGCAAGATCCGGAAACGCGAAAATTATTGCCGTCAACGGTGAATCCGGACGCCTTTCAAAAATGGCAACTGGATTTGGTTGCAATTTCGTCTGTCGCAGACATGGTGCCACTGACCGGCGAGACGCGCACACTCGTGTACTACGGCTGCAAGGTTTTGGGAAAAACAAAACGCTTTGGGCTGCGCGCGTTATTAGCTCGGGACAAAATTTTAATTACAGATAGCGGCCCATCGCAACCGATCACCCCGCAAACAATTGGATTCAAAATTGCGCCACGCATAAATGCCGCCGGCCGCATGGATCACGGCCGCCACGCGTTTGACATGTTGCTTGCCGAAACGCCGGAAGACGGTGCGCGCCTCGCGGCCGCGCTCCATCAGCACAACACGGATCGCCAAAAATTAACGGAACAAATTGTCAAAGAGGCGCACGCAAAAATCACGCGCGATGGGTTGGACAAATTTGCGTCACTGGTGGTGAGCGGCGCGGGGTGGCCAGCTGGCTTGGTTGGTCTCATCGCATCGCGCCTCAAAGAAAAATTTTATAAACCAACGTTTGTGATTGGCATGAACGACGGACGCATTGTCGGTTCCGGCCGTTCCATTGACGAATGGAATATGATTGCGGCAATGCAAACGCGTCCAGATTTATTTGTGAAATTCGGCGGCCATCCGCAAGCGTGCGGATTTTCACTCGCGGATGAAAATGCCATTCAGATTTTTGCCGACGCGATGCACGCGCTGGCTGATTCGCAGGTGCAAAAAATTCAGGAACTCATTCCCACCGTGGCAATTGACGCGCGCGTAAATTTGGATGCGCTTGATTGGGCGCTGCAAGAGCAACTTCAAAAATTTGAGCCGTTCGGCGTTGGCAATCCGGAACCAACTTTTTTGTCAGAAAAAATGCACGTCGTTGGTGCGCAAGCAATCGGCGCAGAGGGAAAACATGTTCGCCTCATGGTAAAAAATGGATCACCAACAATCAAAAAAATGATGGCGTTTGGGATGGGCGAATTTTTGCCGCAACTCACTGTTGGCGCCGCAATCAACGGCGTGTATAATTTCGGGGTGAACGAATGGAATGGGACGCGCGAATTGCAATATAAGTTACAGGACTTCCGACTGGCTTAAATTTAAGCCGCCAATTTTTTGTCGCCGCTTGAATCCGCTGCTTCCAAAAAAGCAGCGTATCGTGGCTGCATATCTTTTTCAGAAAGACCCATGCGCTTACCGCTTTCAACATCTGCTTTTAACATTTCAAGTTGCGATGGAACTGCACCACCCATTGATTTCAGCGCGGTCATATATTCGATCGTCACATCAAACGGATCTTTGGACATGAGCTCCGTGAGCCGAGCGCTGCGTGGCGTCGCGGCTTCAACGCGAGAGGCATTCACTGCTTTTTCTTGCGCTGCAACGGCTTCTGCGGATCGCGCACCCGTGCCTGATGCTTCACGTTTTGCAATGTACGCTTTCAAAACTTCCGTATATTTTCCAAGTGCTTGCTGCAATTCTGCCTCACGCACCGGCACTTCAGTGCCCGCACTCTCGCCAACTTTTGCCTGACGCACGCGCGACTCTGCGCCAGCTACCAACTTGCTCCCCCAACTTAATTCGCCATCAACCATCGGTGAAAATACGCCGTTCATCAATTGTGCAGCACGCTGTTCAAGTTGACTACGCGAGTTTTGCAAATCCTCAAGACTATTTCCCGGCGGCGCAACATTTTCCGTCATGTTTTTATTTTCATTTGCAGCAACCGGTGCCGTGCCCATTAATTTTGCGAGCGACCGCTCATACGCGCCAGCTGACAACCCGGCTGCTTTTTTTTCTTCAATTTTTGCTTGCAAATGTTTGATCATGTTTTCTCGATCCTGCGGATCTGCAAGCAGCGTTTCTCGTGCAGCTGCAATGCGCGCCGTCGCGGATGCAATCTGATCAGGTGTCACCCCTGCATCAATATGATGCGGAATTTCAGCCTTGCTGTCTGGCGCTTCAAACGCGGGCGGCGGCGCTTGCTGCACTGTTTCAACAGCCGTTGGCTTTGGCACTTCGCCAGAAAATGTTTGAGCTTCATTCATATTGACACACATGAGATTGGACTAGTATAGCAAAGCGCAACGCGGTATCATAGATCCTGCTATGAAACTTATCACCTACACTGACGGCGGCTCGCGCGGCAATCCGGGACCAGCGGCCATTGGCGTCGTGGTCAAAAACGCTGCGACGCACGAAAACCTGAGCGCCTTTGGTCGGTACATTGGCCACACCACTAATAATCAGGCCGAATATCAAGCGCTTGTTGCGGCCATGGAAACAGCGCTTACGCATGGCGCGACCGAAGTGCACTGTTTTTTGGATTCTGAATTAATTGTTAAACAGATGAACCGTGAATACCGCGTGCGCGACGTCGCGCTGCAACCACATTTTTTAAAAATTTGGAACATGGCCGCGACGCTCAAAAAATGCACGTTCACTCATGTGCGGCGCGAAAAAAATACGGAAGCCGACGCACTCGTGAATCAGGCGCTCGACGCGCGCGCTATTTCGTAAATAATTTTGAATTTTTTACCTCATCAAAAACCGCTGCTGAAATATTTTTGATGGTGTTTGCTTGTGTTTTAAAATCAGCGCCACCAGTCATCACACACAAAAAATATGGATGTTCCGGATAATAAATAATGCCGCAATCGTGCAAATTTTTTATCGTCGTTGTGCCGGTTGAAACTTTTTGCTCACCAAATTTATGCGCGATCAAAATCTCGGGGGGAATTCCGGCTACTAACCCTTCTTTAAAATCTGCGCTCGATAACAAGAGCAACGCATAGTTAGACAACTCCCGATTGATATAGGTCGAGTTAAACAGCAATCGAAAAAAGTATGCATACTTTTTCGGCGAAATGTAAGCGGGATAGTTTTTTTTGCCCACTGGTATTTCAACCGAGGCATCGGAATAAATATCGGCAATAAATTTCGGATTAATTATTTTCAAAATTGCTTCGGTTGCGTTGTTGTCTGAATAGACTGCCATAAATTTCAACAAATCTTCAACAGAATATTCGTTCCCCAATGCTGCTGATTGACTGGCACTAAAAACCTGATTGATGTTTTGATTAGCATCTCCGACAAGCTTCACGCGTGCGGATAAAAATTTTGGATTTTGTTCGACGAATGACAGCGCCGCGATGAGAACCGGAACTTTCATCAAACTTGCGGGCCAAAAATTTTCATTTTCATTGTAGCCGACCCAGCGGCCAGAATTCATGTCTCGAAAATAGACGCTGATATTCGTCACCGCACCTTGGCTGACACTCTCCTGCGCGACTTTTGTGATGCGGTCTGCAATGGGTGAATATTTGAGGTACTCTTGGTTTTCTGAAATATCGCAGGCGATCAAGGGGCTGATGTATTTGTATTCATCAATGATTCGACGAGGACCGCTTGTCGCAATTCCGGTAATGCCGCCGCCCTGTTCTAAACCAGCAAGGTAACCGACTCCCCCAAAAATGCATGCAGCTGCAATGACCGAGCCAACGAGTACGCTGTGCTGCTTAATCATATGAATTACTGCGATCGCGTTCGTTTGACATACCGATGACGAGCAGACCAAAAATCGGGAGCAATGACCATCCAAATTTTCCCCATGCACTGACAAAAACAGTACGCGTCAACGCAGCAAGCCCCTCAAGCCACACAGCGGGCAAAAAACTCATCACCACGCTGATGAGCATTCCGACTTGCAAAAACGAAAGAATGAGCACATGCCACCACTTGCCCAACGCGCCGTTGCCGCCGATCGCATGATTCAATGCGCTGCGCGTGAGCATGAAAAACAAAATCGCAAACAAACCCAGAAACGTTCCAATTTTTAAAATGAATCCGTTTGACAATGAAACGCTCGCGCCAAATTGAGGGACGTATGGCAGATTGGTGACTGCCACGAGCGCCATGTATACCGCGACCATGATCATGATAATGCGATCGCGCCCCATCGAGAAGCCGTAGATCAAAGTTCCAACCAACAAAAAAACGACGATAAACAAATCCCACGTCGGATTTGACCATGAAACGCGCTGCGTAAACTCGGAAAATTGGATTCCCAGATTGCTGAGCATGGGTGAAAGTATAGCACAATTCGTGCATCGTGCTATACTGTGAGTACTATGCTCCTTGAGCGCGTTTATTTCGGCGCGTGGCTCCCTCGCACCATGGTACATCTTGAAGAGATGTACGATTTTTTGAAATACGGCCGTGCGCCACACGATTTGCACCCGCAAAAAATTCATCAGCTATTTGAAAAACTGGGCGTCTCGAACGTTTCGTTTGTTGACAATGATGATTACAACACCATTGCTGCAACGTGCGGCGACATTACGGTGAATATTTCCGAGGATGGAATTATTTTGCTCGAAGCAACGGTCAACGAGATCCGACATGACACGACACACATCGAACAATTTTATTCTGACCGGCTTGGTCCTGCGCTCGCCTATCTGTTCAGTCGCGGCGCACCCTTGCCCATTTCACTCGCGCGGGTTGAAGAAATTTATCCGCGTATCATTGTGGGAAGTCACATCAGTGACGCGGATGTGATTGAACTGCTTGAAAATGTCTATGACACCCTACTCGTCACGCGTGAATCGCACGGATACAAAGTTTCGTTTGGACACATTTCAGAAATTATTGATGTGCAGCATGCGAAAAAAAGTAAGCTCGCCGTGAATGATCTGGTTGCATACACCATTTTCATTCGTGGATTTTCACAGCTGCTCAGCCAATATCTTGAAACCCATCGCACCATCTGGGCTGACATCACCAAAATTCGAGATTCAGTATCGATTCGCCACAAAGATTTCATCAAACTGCGCATGCATATTTTGGAAACGCTCGCGACGATTTCGTTTGTGCAGGCGCGCATGAATCAAATGGGAAGCATTTTGCATGCGCGCGATCGCATCACGCCACCCGAAGTGCAAACATTGCTCCACACGCTCGGATTCAGTCGCTACGAGACACTTGAGGCAACGCTGGAATATACGAAAGATTTGTGGCAAATGACCGCTGATTTTGTGAATGACACCATGTCACTTCTTGAGTCCGTACAACAAGAAAACTCGCAGCGTGAATTGCGCATCTTGCAACTTGCAACTGTTGCTGGCGTCATTGTCGGATTTTTTGGAATGAACATTGCATTTCCATGGAATGAAGAGTGGAATGAACTTTCGCGCAGCTCGTATGTCGTGGTTGGGCTCGTTATTGTTGGTATTGGACTGTTCGCAACATTTGTTCGCATCATGATTTTAAATCGCCGTTTTGTCATTAATCGTGGCGGATCATTTGATAAAAAATAAAACGCCACCGACCCATCGAATTGATTGAGTCAGTGGCAGTTATGGCTGGCGATTGCCGCGAGCCATACATCACCCGAGCGGAATTTCGTACAACACTTCTTCGATGCGTCCGCCTACGCTGTGCGTGCACAACGCAACGCTCCGAGCGAATCCGCGATGCCGTTGTTGAACTGCAGCGACACGATTTCCGCGACCACTCTCGAGTTCGAACCGCTCGGTTGCGTACGCGAGCGTGATGTGCGGCATCCACTGTCGATCAACGTACCGCTGACCGTACTGCAGCAGGTTTTCGAGTTCCTGCTTGCGCAGCATGGTTCCGCGTGCACGCATCTGCCGAATGTTCTCGGCACGCTCCGACGGTTTCGTCCAGTCCACCACGTCGCGGAGCACGCGGCGATGCAGTGTGGTGAGGAGTGGCGTGCGACTCGCGTACCAGAACAGGTACTTGTCGTGTTGAACTCCGATGCGATCAAGCACGATCTCGCACACAGT
>MFQD01000013.1:11992-13813 GCA_001782975.1 Candidatus Magasanikbacteria bacterium RIFCSPHIGHO2_02_FULL_50_9b | reverse complement strand
TGTTTATCGGAGAATATCGACATTCCATCGATGAAAAGGGCAGGCTTGCAATTCCGGCCAAGTTTCGGAGTTCTTTAAAAAAGGCAGTGATCACCCGAGGGCTTGATGCCTGTTTGTTCGTGTATCCGCTGAGTGAATGGAAGTTGCTCGCACAAAAGCTGGCAAATCTCCCAATCAGTCAGGCGAATTCGCGCGCGTTTGTGCGGCTCATGCTGGCGGGCGCAATGGACGTTGAAACGGACACACAAGGGCGCGTGATCGTTCCGGAATATCTGCGTTCGTATGCAGGTTTATCAAAAACCGTGGTTGTCGCTGGCCTGTATAATCGCGTCGAACTCTGGAGCGAAGACGCTTGGAAAAAATATACAGAGCGAGCCGAAAAAAACAGCGGTGAAATCGCGGAACAACTGGTTTCACTCGGCGTCTAGCGGTATGGAACCAATATCATTCCATCGACCGGTGCTTCTCGGCGAAGTCCGCGAATGGCTGTCTGTGCGTCCAGGAATGGTCGTTGTTGACGGTACACTCGGCGATGGTGGTCATAGCGAATTGTTGTGTGAACTTGTCGGACCAACTGGATTAGTCATCGGCATTGATCGCGATCCTGAAGCAATCCCACTTGTCGAGCAGCGCCTCACGCGATTCAGCGACAGATTTTTGGCAGTGAATGGTAATTTTAAAGATCTGCCCGAACTCGTTGCCACTCATACCGTTCGACCGATCGATCGCGTCTTACTTGATCTCGGATGGTCGACAACACAATTCGTGACACGTGGGCGCGGATTCAGTTTCATGACCAACGAACAGCTTGACATGCGATTCAATCCGTCGGAGAACACAGAAAGCGCGGGTGACATTGTGAATACTGCGTCGCTACGAGAACTCATTCGCATCTTTCGACTGTATGGTGAAGAGCGGCGCGCAGAACAGATTGCAGAAGCAATTGTTGCAGCGCGTGAACGCGAGCCTATTACCACGACGCAGCAGCTTGCAAATATTGTGGTGAGTGTGGCGCCACGCGTCGGCGCGATACATCCGGCAACGCAAGTGTTTCAAGCGCTTCGTATCGCGGTGAATGATGAATTAGCTGCGCTTCGTGAAGCGCTCAATACCATCACCACAGCGATTCCGCACAACGCACGCGTTGCGATCATCACGTTTCATTCGCTGGAGGACAGAATCGTAAAACGTTTTATCAGCACTCGAACCGACGTGAAGGCGATCACAAAAAAACCGATTATCCCAACTGAAGATGAGATCCGTGATAATCCGCGGTCTCGCAGCAGCAAATTACGCATTTTTGAAAAAGTATGAGAGCCCGATCCGTACCTTTGATCGACAAACGACCAGTGCGTGCAGCCATCATGATACTGACCGCGGTATTATGCGTCATATATTTTTTTCAAATTACCCAAGCATCCGCACGCGGTGTTGAATTAAAACATCTGTCAGAGCGAAAATCATCGCTGACCGGTGAAACGTATCGACTTGATTTAAACATTGCCGAAGAATCATCAGCACACAATTTGCAAAAACGTGTATCAGAGCTTGGACTTTCGTCCGCACGCAATATTGAATACGTGACCGCCGACTCCCATTCAGTTGCGGTCAAATAAATGGTATACTGGTTTCGCGTATGGCGAACACCGCACCCATCGTGGGAAGATTGTTCCTCTCACTTTTTTTTGAAATCATTTCCGCACCACTCTGGTGGTATTCGCGCGGATTATTTTGGGTCATGAAAAGCGTCGGTTCATCAATTGCTGACACTGCAGCTGCAGCCGGACTCGGTTTGTGGGTGCGAAATATTTTTGTCCCCAT
>MFQD01000013.1:8712-11981 GCA_001782975.1 Candidatus Magasanikbacteria bacterium RIFCSPHIGHO2_02_FULL_50_9b | reverse complement strand
TGCCCCATTGTTTGTGGTGTATCTGCTCGTGACCACACTAACCGGCGCAACTCAATAGTATGTCAGAGACGAATCAGCTCATGGTGTGCGAACAGTGTCGTGGTGTTGGTGCGATTTCGTATGCGCCTTGTCCTGCCTGTTCTGCGCGACCAATCGGCCGCTCACCGCGAGATGTATTTGAATTTTGGTTCTATCCGATTGATGCGTATCACGCCGCGCTCCGGCACACACAAATTCGTTTTGATCGCGTGGTGAACGGAGTGCTTGCACTTATCGTTGTGGCGTTTCTCACGCTGTATTATTTTCGCGTGTTCACTAATTTATTTCCCCTCATCATCGCGTGCAGTGCTTTGTTGTTGTGTATCATGCGTCAGATTCGTCATGCACCAGAACACACAACTGTTCCGGAGCAACCATACGCTCGTGATGAGTCTAAAGCACAATCGACCTCGACACGCTCATGGGCTGAGGTGCGGCGTTTAAAGCACGCACATGCGTTGAACATCAGTCATACGTTTTCGCCAGACGCACTGCATGCACTCGAGCGCGCATTTTTTATTGCCAGCGAAAAACAGTCCCCACAAGTTACCGCCGCACATATTTTTTCTGCGCTACTTGAGCAGGATCAAGTCCAAACAATGTTCATCAGATTGCTCATTGCACCAAAAGATATGCAGGCACGCGCGGCAGCGTTGCTCCAATCCGGCGCCGTGCAGAGCGAGCCGTATATTGATGCAGCAGTTTGGGCAACAGTGTTTCGTGCCTTTGATCATGCATCGGAATTGCGTGAGCCAACCGTTGGTGCAACTGAATTGCTTGAAGTGATTGTGGCAAGCGAGCCACCGCTCACTGAATTATTATTGGACATCGGGGTGAAACAAGATGCGTTTGCAAATGTGATTGAATGGGTGCGTGTGCGAAATCGAATTCAACGGAACTCGACGCGGCGTGCGCGGGGGGGTCGTGGTCGCAGTCGGGGTGATACGAATCGTGCGATGACTGCAGTTGCAACGCCATTTTTAAACAATTATAGTCAGGATTTAACCCGATCGTCTTTGTTCGGACAGCTTGAGCCGTTGATCGGACGTGAGCACGAAATTGAGTCTATCTTCCGCATCATGCAGGGTGGCGGTGCGGGTGTATTGTTGGTTGGTTCTCATGGTGTTGGCAAGCGCGCCATAGTTCATGGCATCGCTGACCTCATGGTTGCGGAACGCGTACCGGATGTGTTGAAAGATAAACGGTTGGTTGAACTCAATGTCGCGCGTATGTTGTCGGGTGTCAGTCCAAGCGACGCCGAAGAGCGATTGCTCACGATGCTGACTGAACTGGAACAATCGGGAAATATTATTTTAGTGATTCCGGCTGTTGAAAAAATTGTAGGGATCACGATTGGTCAGCAGCAAAGTATGGATGTGGCGAGTGTGTTGACACAAGAACTTGGCAAGCGTAATTTTTTGACGATCGCGACGACGACACCAGAAGCGTACAGTCGAGTGATCGCAAATCAGTCGCTCGGCGCCGTATTTCAAAAAATTGATATTGAAGAGCCAGACACGAATAACACCATTCGCGTGCTTGAGGCAAAGTCTGGATACATTGAGTTTAAACACGAAGTATGGTTTTCGTATCCGGCGATTGAGCGAATTGTTTTAATGTCACAACGATATTTGCACGATGCTTTTTTGCCGCAAAAAGCGATTGGTATTTGCAGTGAAGTTGCGTTGCATGCAGCGAGCAGCCGCGGAAAAAATGCGCTCGTGACACCAGAAGATGTGTCCATAATTATTGCAGAAAAAACAAAAATTCCCGTGACTGCCGTGACCGAAGATGAGGGCGCAAAGTTGATGCGCCTTGAATCTGAAATGCATCGACGCGTGATCGGTCAGGACGAGGCAGTGACACTCGTTGCAAATTCACTCCGTCGTGCGCGTGCAGAGTTGCGCACCGGCAAACGGCCGATTGCGAATTTTTTGTTTCTGGGCCCAACGGGTGTTGGTAAAACAGAGCTCACCAAAGCCATTGCGGAAGTTTATTTTGGAAGCGAACAGCAGATGGTACGGCTGGATATGTCTGAATATCAGGACACCGCGTCAATGACGCGCTTGATCGGACGTCCGGGTGAACAGGGAACGGGGATGCTTACCGAAGCAGTCAGACAAAAACCATTTGCATTGGTGTTACTTGATGAAATCGAAAAAGCAGATCCGGGAATTTTAAATTTATTTTTGCAAGTCATGGACGACGGTCGCCTGACTGATTCGGTTGGGCGCGTCATTGATTTCACCAACGTCATTTTAATTGCAACGTCAAATGCAGGGACACAATTTGTACAGGAACAACTGCGCGCCGGTATTGATGCGGAGCACATTAAAAATCAGTTGATTCACGGCGAGTTGAAGCAAAATTTTCGTCCGGAATTTTTGAATCGATTTGATGCGATCGTATTGTTTCAGGCGCTCACACAGGCTCAGATTGGTGAAGTTGCACGATTAATTTTGGCGGGCATTGGCAAAAAACTCGAAGAACGTGGTATGGTGCTCGAGGTGACGGATGCCGGTGTTGCCGCGCTTGCTGCGGCTGGGTTTGATCCGGAATTTGGTGCGCGACCATTGCGACGGGTGATTCAGGATCGCGTTGAAAATACGATCGCCAGCTTGTTACTGCAAAATCAGGTGAATAGAAAAGATACGATTATTGTTGATGAAACGGGCGTCCATGTGCGCCGCTAACGTATGGAAATCTCAATTATTGTCGGATTAATTTCTGCCGCAGTCGCAGCGCTCTTGACGCGTCTGTTCATGCCGCTCGGCAACGCACTGCATCTTGTTGATGACCCGCATTCAGCAGACCGCAAGGTTCATCGCAAACCAATTCCGCTCGTCGGTGGTTTAGCAATTGCGTGTGCAATAGTAATTGTTTTGACTGTGGCGTCGTTGATCATTCCATCGATGCTCCCGATGCTGACCACGAATAAATGGATAGCGCTCGGTTGTGCGGTCGGCGTGCTTTTTGTGGTGGGCGTTGCTGATGATCGGTTCAATTTGCCGCCGTCTCGTCAAATTTTTGGTCCGATCATTGCCGCGGCCATTGTGGTCGTTGCCGGAATCACAATCAGCAAAATTACCAATCCATCTGGCGGATTTTTTTCGTTTGATCGTGTGCCGGCACTGGCGGCGATTCTCACTTTTTTATGGCTCATGGGGATGATGTATAGCACTAAATTGCTTGACGGACTTGACGGACTTTCATCGGGTTTAAGTGGTATC
>MFQD01000013.1:0-8698 GCA_001782975.1 Candidatus Magasanikbacteria bacterium RIFCSPHIGHO2_02_FULL_50_9b | reverse complement strand
TTGACGCAAACGCAACAATACTATGAGCCGCGCATTGGATTTCTGGCGCTGATATTTGCCGGCGCCTGTTTTGGATTTCTCGCGCTGAATTTTCATCCAGCTCGCGCATTTCTTGGCGACGGCGGCTCGTTGTTCATGGGTTTTGCACTTGGTATTTTGGCGATTTTGAGCGGCAGTAAAATTGCAACAACACTACTGGTCATGGGTTTGCCCGTCATTGATGTGGCGCGCGTGATCATCGCCCGACGCATTGCCGGTGTTCCAATCGCGCATGGCGACAGCCGCCATCTGCACCATCTGCTCATCGCAAACGGGTTTTCGCATCGCGGTGCGGTGCTGCTCTATTATGTCATTGGAATTTTGTTTGGCACGACCGCATTATTTTTGCAAAGTCGGGGCAAGATAGCGATGCTTGTTTTGCTTGTGGTGTTTGGCGTGACCGCAGCGCTCTATCTTGAGCACCGTTTGCGAAAACGCGTATGAAGTTTCCATTGAACGCGCGACCGGTGTCTCCAGCTTTCCTAAAATATTTTTTGCTCGTGCTGGTGATTGCGTGCGTTGGTGTTTTTGTGTGGAGCAAGTTTTATACAACGACCATGGTTCGCATGGGCGGTGAAGAATTTGTGGCGCGTGTTGCGGACACAGAGCAAAAGCGAGCCACGGGTTTGAGTGGGTCACAACCACTTGAACGCACTGAGGCGATGCTGTTTGTGTTTCATGCCACCGATCAACACGTGTTTTGGATGAAGGGATTGACATACCCACTCGACGTTATCTGGATTTTAAATGGCCAGATTGTTGACATAGCGCCGCGCGTGCCACCACCGCCCGTCGAGACACTTGATCGCGATTTGCCACGCTATGCGCCACGGCTGCCGGTCGACCGTGTTTTGGAAGTTGCAGCGGGAACAGCGGATCGACTTGGGTTACGGATTGGGGATCAGGTGCAAATCACCCGCTAGCACGATTGGCTTCATTCCGAGTAGCTCTTCTTTGTAAGAAATTTCCGGAACCGCGTGCAATAAAAAAATTAGTTTTTCCAAATGAAATGCCAGCCCCATTTCCATCAATGTGTTGGGGCCAACATAATGGGCAACGCCATTTTTGTTATAATTGGTGATGAGCACCGCATCTGCCCACGCAACTTTTTGAAAGTGCGCGCGAATGGCACTGTCATGCTGTTTCCAAATCCAATGTTTCGGATCATTCACTGTGGATTTCTTGATTGCGTAGTATTCAAGCGTTGGTATTGGTTCGCCATGCTCGCCCGGCTTGGTGAGTGGCGGCATTTTGACTTCGTGGCCCAACGCCTCAAGTTGCGCGCGCACTGCATCCATCTCATGAATAAATGCAACTGATCCACAGAGAGTGATTTTCATAAAAGCACTATAGTGGACATGGCGCGGTGTGGTCAAATTTTAACTGAGGTGAGCATTGGGTGACAGAAAATATAATTCACCCCTTGTCTTTTGAGAAGAACCTCTCGGAGACGAGCCAGCTTGGCGTTTTGCACACCTGCGCAAAACTGGCGAGTCGAGAGAGAGCGCGGGTTGCCGCAGGAGCAACCCGACGCGTGTTCTTCGAGAAGAGAAGGGGTGAATTATGGAATTATTTGATCGAACCAATGTTCACTTCCGTCTGATGCTGCCGATGCCCCGCAGTCCGACGATACCGCACTTTGTTTTTAAATTTGCGTACCATGATTTTACGCGTGCGGAAATTTCGCAACAGTGTGCCCTCAACAGTTGCTGATACGGTTGGCGTACCGATTTGAACGTTCGCGCCATTTTCATCAGCAACAAGAAGAACCTTGTCAAAGGTGAGCGCCGCGCCAGCGTCTGCGCCTGTTTTTTCGGTCGTGATTTTTTGATTTGGGGTAACGAGATACTGCTTACCACCGGTTTCAATGATTGCAATCATATGCTTAAAAATGTGGAAATATGATACCAAAAGATGTGAGGCCTGTCAAATATCTGTTTCTTGGGGCTGGAGTTACAAATCCTCTGGCGCGAGAGGCCAGCAACGCGCTCCGGATTTGTAAATTCAGCCCGTAACACACCCGATATTTGACAGTGCCCGAGGGCATTTGGTAAGATGTGTACCATCAATGCAGTGCATTCAGTTCAAAAAGATGCGTCCTGCAGTGACGCAAGGTCTCGTGTCGCGCTAAACGAGGCCGCAGGCTCACGAATTGAGCCGGGGTGTCTGGTGAGGAAGGAAGCTGGGTTCCGGGAGCTCGTCGTCAGGCCTGTCGTTCTGTCACGGCGGCGAGCTCCCGGGCCTAACGCCCACACAATTAAAAAACAGAACCAACCTTCTGTTTCACATCGCTCAACAAACGTCACGAACCCGTGGCGTTTTCTATTTTTTGTCGAGCCTTAAGCGCACTGCCCAACGTGATTTCATCTGCATACTCAATCGATCCACCGGACGGAATGCCGGTCGCAAGCTTTGACAAAGACGCACCGCTGCCGCGCAACTGTGCTGAAATATACTGCACTGTCGTTTCACCTTCGATTGTTGGGTCAAGCGCAAAAATAATTTCGCGTACGCCATCCGTTCGTACGCGTGCGAGCAACTCCGGAATTTTCATCTGTTCAATTCCTGTATCCCGCAATGGATCGATCAGTCCGCGCAGCACATGATACACACCCCCAAATGATTCTGTTTTTTCAATAGCAATAACATCCTGCGGCTCCGCAACAACACACACGAGTGCATGGTCGCGCTTCGTGTCGCTGCAAATTTCACACGGTGTCATATCAGAAAAATTGTGACACAGTTCGCACGAGCGAATATTCTGCAACAATTCCTCAAGTGCTTTTTCGAGTCGCGTTACCTCGCCACGTCCCGATTTTAACAGATGAATTGCAAATCGCTCCGCAGTTTTTGGTCCTACACCGGGTAGTCGAGTGAAAACCTCGATCAATTTTTGAATTGGTCGCGCGAGCATGACGTTATTCGTTTAAAGTCGGCAATTTAAAATCGCCAAATTGCCCCTTCATTTTTTCTGCCATAATCCGATGGCATTTTTTGATCGCATCATTGGTCGCGTCGCGCACGAATCCTTCGAGCCGAGATTTTTCGCCGACTGACAACAGCGACTCGTCGATCAGAACTGACGTCACTTCCTGCGCGCCATTGATGACTACTTTGACTTTGCCAAATCCCGCAGAACCCTCGCAGCTTTCGTGTGAAAGTTTTTCGTGAATTTGTTTTGCCTGATCGCGCATGTCCTTGAACTGTTTGAGTTTTTGAAACATAGATGGTTAAAATTGTTTATGAGTGGTGTCAAGATTGCGAAAGTTCGCCGTTGTCTCATTGAAATACAGCTGCACAATTCCGGTCGGCCCGTTGCGATGCTTTGCAATGTGAATTTCAGCAATGTGCCGTTCTTCGGGTGAAACTTCCTCCGGGCGATAGTTGCGATCTGCTGCTTTCCGGTAGATGAACATGACGATATCCGCGTCCTGTTCGATCGATCCGCTCTCACGCAAGTGCGCCAGCTTCGGAATTGCCGGCTTGCTTTGTTCAACGGCGCGTGCCAACTGTGACAGCGCAATGACCGGCACGTTCAATTCGCGCGCCAAACTTTTCAATCCACGCGTGATCTCCGCAACTTCCTGCACGCGATTGTCAGAATTGCCACCAGATTTTGATTCCATGAGTTGCAAATAATCAACGACAATCAGACCGAGACCATATTCCATCTGCAATCGTCGCGCCTTGGTTCTGATCTGGGTGATGTTCAAGCTCGCCGTGTCATCAATATACAGCGGCGCTTCAGACAGTGTCCCCATCGCATGGCCGAGGCGCGCAAAATCGTCGCTGTCTTCGCGTTCAGCCAAATGGCCGGTGCGCAATTTCCACAGATCAATGTTTGCCTCCGCGCACAACAGACGATCAACCAATTGCTCCTTAGACATTTCGAGTGAAAAAAGTCCGGTCGGAATTTTATGTTGCGTTGCCGCCACGCGCGCCATGTCGAGCGCCAGACTTGTCTTGCCGACCGAGGGACGAGCCGCGATGATCACGAGATCTGATTTTTGCAGACCCGCAATCAAATTATCAAGTGCAGCAAATCCTGTTGGAATGCCACGAAGTTTTCCCTTTTCGCGATGCAATTCGTCAATGCGATCGAACGCATCAACAAGTACATCACGAATTGGGGTGAACGCTGTACCGCCAAACGATGAGGACACACCATAAATCTGTTGTTGCGCTTTATCGAGCACATCTTCGATTTCGTCAGCTTCTTCAAATGCGATGCGCGTGATGTTTTCGGATGCTTTGAGCAGCCGTCGCAAAATTCCCTTGCGATGCACGATGTTCGCATAGTTCACCACGTGCGCCGCAGTTGGGACCATGTTGGTCAATGTCACGAGTAGTGTGTTACCGCCAACAAGATCGAGCTGATTTTTTTCGCGTAATCGATTGCCTAAACTCAATAGGTCAATTGGCTCACGGCGACCGGTTAATTCGGCACACGCCTCATAGACCAATTTGTGCGCCTCACGATAAAAATCTTCAGGATCAATGATGTCATGAACCTTCAAAATCGAATCTTTGTCAATTAAAATCGAACCGAGCAGGGATTGTTCGGCTTCGTCATTGTGCGGAGGGATGCGCCCAACCAGGTCTGACATAGGGGAGTGGACACATCTTACTCTATGAATGGCAAGTCGTGAAGCGTTGGCGCAAGGTGGTATAATTAACCTCATGAAAATTTGTTACATTTCGAATGTATATCCGCCGCATGTTCGGGGTGGTGCGGAACGCGTCGTCGCACAGCTCGCGCGCGAAATGTCCAATCGCGGCCACCACGTTGACGTGCTAACTTCCGCACCGTGGAGTGAAGTTGAATTTGGAGAAATTGTTCGTGAAGAAAATGGGGTGCGCGTTCACCGGATGTTTCATTGGACGCTATATTTTAATCTTTTCAGCGCGCGATTTCCCACAGGGGTGCGGCTCATTAATTTGATCTGGTCGTTGATTAACGTTCCGTTTGCGCTGCGCGTCTTGTTGAAACTTCGTACACTCAAACCTGATGTGGTGCACACGCACAATCTCGCGGGCACCAGTTTTTTAATTCCGCTCGTGGTGCGCGCCTTGCATCTTAAACACGTTCACACGGTTCACGACATTCAACTTGCGGTTGCATCAGGGCGCATGTTGGTCGACGATGAATTTGATTGGGTGCACGCAGGGTGGCCGGCGCGCGTGTTTCAATCAATTCAGCGCACCCTGTGGCGCAGTCCATCGGTTGTTACGGCGCCGAGCGAATGGCTCCTTAAGTTTTATCAATCCAAAAAATATTTTCGACAGTCAAAATTGGAATGTGTCCGCCACTATTTTGGCGTGCCTGCCGCGCGCGCGACAGAATTTCCGCAGGCGCACATCGCGCGAGAAAAATTCACACTGCTCTACGTCGGTCAAATCGTGCGCGCGAAAGGCGTGCTCATGCTCATCCGTCAGTTTGCTGATCTGTTTGAACGTGGTGAATTTCCGGACAGTGAATTAATCATCGTTGGAACGGGCGATGATCAAAAAAGCGCTGAAGCATTGGCGACATCGTGCGATGCAATTCAGATCGTGGGTGCGCTTGATTCATCGCGCGTCGCGCACCTCATGCGAGCGAGCGATGTGATTGTCGTTCCATCGCTGCTCTATGAAAATTCACCGACCGTTGTAATCGAAGCGCTGGCCCTCGGACGGCCAGTTTCGGTTTCAAACGTGGGTGGTGCTGCGGAACTGGTGCAGCACGCTGACGGCGGCTGGGTCGTTGCGCCGAACGAGCAGGCGTGGCGTGAACATCTCACATGGCTTTCCAACAATCGCCAATCCGTGGTACAAAAGATCCCACTCCTACATGTGCCCGCCGCGGTGCCTGAGTTTGAGAAATTATATGGTTGAATCACAAACACTGATGGTCACCCCAAGCGCTGACTACGAACTGCTCGACAGCGGCGATGGAGAAAAACTCGAGCGCTATGGCAGCGTCGTTGTTCGGCGTCCGGATCCACAAGCGCTTTGGCCGAAGCGCGCGCCCGAAAGCACGTGGCGCGGTGCACACGCGACATTCACACGCGACGAACGAAATGCGGCGTGGGATTTTAAAAAGGGTACGCCCGAGCGCTGGCAGATTTTGCATGGCGGTCTCAAATTTTGGATCAGACCGACGTCGTTTAAACATACTGGATTATTTCCGGAACAGGAACAGAATTGGTCCTGGATTCAGGAGCGAATAAAAAAAGCGGGGCGTCCGATCTCGGTTTTGAATTTATTTGGTTACACCGGCGGCGCAACTCTTGCGGCTGCGGCCGCTGGCGCAGAGGTGTGTCACGTTGATGGATCAAAAACTGCGATCACGTGGGCGCGTGAAAACGCCGGACTCTCTGGTTTGACAGACAAACCAATTCGTTGGATTCTCGACGATGCGCGTGCGTTTGTGAAACGTGAACTGAAGCGCGGCACCCGATATGATGCAGTCATCATGGACCCACCGGCGTTTGGCCATGGCGCAAAAAAAGAGCTGTGGAAAATTGAAGACGATTTACTCCCACTGCTGAAACTGTCGCGCGAGGTGATGACCGCAGAGCCACTTTTTTTTCTCGTGAATGGCTATGCATCTGGCTATTCAGCGCGCGCGTATGAAAATAATTTGCGCGATTTATTCGTGGACCGCGGTTCAATTGAAATCGGCGAATTAACAATTGCAGAAAGCGGTGGTGTACGTTTGCTGCCAGCCGGAATTTTTGCCCGTTGGAATGCATGAAGATTCTCTACGAAGACAACCATTTGATCGCCGTGTATAAACCGGCAAACATGCTTGTGCAAGGAGATGTAACAGGCGATGTTTGTTTGATGAATGAAGTAAAAAATTTTTTGAAAGAAAAAAATAAAAAACCGGGCAATGTTTTTTTGGGCTTGATTCATCGACTTGATCGACCGGTGCAGGGGATTGTGTTATTTGCAAAAACAAGCAAGGGCGCGTCACGTTTGTCAGAACAATTTCGACAGCACACGGTGGAAAAAATATATCATGCGGTTGTGAGCGGCACACCGCCGCCCTGCGGCACGCTCGTGCATTGGATCAGCAAGGATGAAACAAAAAATAAAGTTTCAATTTTTAATCATGCTTGCCAAGGCGCGTTGCGCGCAGAACTTTCCTATGAAGTAGTGAAGTCACGCGGCAAACATTCGCTCGTGAAAATCATGCTGGCAACGGGCCGCCCGCACCAAATTCGCGCGCAATTTTCCCACATTGGCCACCCGATTGTGGGTGACACGAAATATGGTGGCGAAAAAAATCGCACCGTGCACCTCGCCGCAACGGAGTTAAGTTTTGTTACCGCGACGAGCGAGGAACATCAAAAAATTAGTACGCCGATCCCTTTTTCACTCAGCTGATTCAATCAGACCACGCTTCGGACGGAAATAGTATAAAATTCGCTTGTCATTTTTTAAGTCGTAAAGCGGAATGTATGTTTTTCCATCATTCAATGGCAGCGACCCATAATCCTCGTATCGTTTGCTCTTCGCAATTGGTGTTCCCCCACATGTGTCTGCAAGAGAAAAAATTACTGCGTCAAAATTATCAGCAGGACGACCGGCGGTTACACATCTGACACCTTCATCATTCGTTGAATTTACTGCAACTGGAAATAGGGCGTGGTATGTTCCGTCATTTATAATTAAAAAATAAAAACAGACAAAGCCGAAAAATGCAAAAAACACTAAAACTAAGGATATTACTACAAATTTTTTCATATTCAAAGTTTACATACTTCTGTAAAAACGGTCAACACCAAAACCGCCCGAAGGCGGTTTTTTACGATTAGACCGGCTGCGGAAACGGCCCGTGAGTCTTTAATTCTCGTGATTGGCTGTGATCGATAACGGACCCTTCCTCGAGTGTGTCAATTACCGCATCAACCTTTTCATCTTCTTTCCGGATCATCGGTTTGAGGCCTTCAATCACCACTTTGTCATCAATATATGATTTGAGTCGATGTTCGACTCGTGATAAATCTTCTTTGGTCGCAAATTTCGCTAATTTTTGATCAAGTTTTTGATCAAGTTTTTCATCCAGCTTCTGATCGAGAATTTCATCAAGTATTTCTCTCGTGACCATTTGATCCGCCACAAACGCAATCGATTCAGAAAGATCGTAGATTGACTGCATAATTGGACCATGAGGTCCAAGAACTGCAGAATGCTGTGCAAGCACCGCAGTATGTTGTCCAAGAACTGCAGAATGCTGTGCAAGCACCGCAGTATGTTGCTCGAGCATTACCGAATGCGAATTTAGAATTTCGGTATGCTGTTCTAGCTTTTGAATCACAAACGCCTCGAATGGCGTTGTTGGTTGCGGCGCCTCGAGCACCGCGAGTGCAGAAATTCCCCCCATACACGTTTTTAAATTAAAGAATCTTATTCGGATTATAGCATTCGTTTTTTTGTTGTCAAGAAAAAAAAACACCCGGGCGGCATCGACGTTGTGTCGACACTGCCCGGGGCATTCAGTTGTTGCGGGAGATGGTGTGCGCTGTCGTTTCCCACGTGCAGACTTTGTAGATCTGCCCGGGGATGACCTTGTGCGTTGCCTCACGGGTGAAGTCCCAACCGTTGCAGGCAAATGTCGCGACTAGATCAGCGCCCGGCGTGCGAGCAACCACGGCGCGCACAGTGTGCTGCA
>MFQD01000012.1:8753-9849 GCA_001782975.1 Candidatus Magasanikbacteria bacterium RIFCSPHIGHO2_02_FULL_50_9b | reverse complement strand
CCTGCCACGCCGCCAACACATCTGTTTGCGACGCCGCGGCAAGCGCGCGAAAATCCGGAAACCGCTTCACAAACTCCGCAAATTTCACTTGCACGCGCGGCACTTGCGTTTGCTGCAGCATCAGTTCAGAGATAAAAATAAAATACGGACGTGTGTCTGTGCGCCATGCCAGATCATAGCGGCCAGATTTTTTAAAATGCGCAAAAACGGTGCGTCGAAATGATAAAATTTTTTTGCGCTCCGGTACTTTCATGATGAAATTTAAAAAAATGTCAACTACTGCGCGCCACAAGCGCGGACCACACCTTTTTATAGTCCTGCAAATATTCTGCTTTTGTTTTTTCAACGAGTTTTGGTGTGGACAGATGTACGTCGCCACTCAAAATTGCTCGTACCGCCCGCTGCAACGATTGTTCGTCTCGTACAGGAATAATCATTCCGGTTTTGCCGTGCTCAAAAATTTCGCGAGCCACCCCAACGTCCGTGGTAATCGTTGGCATACCAACCGCAGCGGCCTGCACCAGCGTGCGACCGTAACCCTCGTACAGCGACGCATTTAAAAAAATATCAGCGCCTTTCATATATTGCGTCACGTCGCTCACCCAACCGACTGCACGCACAAATGGAAATTTTTCAACCGCTGCGCGTTGTGGCCCGTCGCCGAGTACCACCACGCCGAGCCCATCAAATTCGCCGACAATTTTCTGTAGCGCTTCACATGCCCACGGAATCTGCTTTTCATTCGTGATGCGCGACGCCATCAAAATAATTTTTTTGAACTGCGGGAATCGTTTATGCAAATCAATTGTATCTGCGGTGTGCGCGGCGGCGATGTCAACAAAAATTGGCAGCACGGAAATTTTTTCCGGCGACAAATTTTTAATGCGCGCAAGAATTGACGATTTGATTCGTTCGCTCACCACGCGAATGCCGTCGGCGCGACGCAAAACCTGCAGCGCAATGACGCCGCGAACCATGTTCAGAATTTTTTCGCGAAAAAAATAGGGGTTCAAAAAATCAACGTGACACTGCACCTGTAATTTGACGCGAAATTTGTTGCGCAACAGAACGCCGACCAATCCGATCTCAAATGGTT
>MFQD01000012.1:0-8724 GCA_001782975.1 Candidatus Magasanikbacteria bacterium RIFCSPHIGHO2_02_FULL_50_9b | reverse complement strand
ACCTTCATGGTGTTCCTGCCCACGGCTGTGCATATTCGCCACAATGACGTGCAGCTCGTCCGTCAAACCGGCATACGCGCGCATGCGCTCGCGCGCCTCGCTGCTCACGGAGAGTATTGATTGGTCTAAACTTATCATTAAAATTCTCATATTTCATTGGCGATTTTCAACAATTCATCCGCAATTTGTCCCCAACTGTGAGTATAATTGTAGCCGCGAACGCGCGCCATGGCCGCTGCATAATTTGCGTCTTGAACGATCCACAAAATTTTCTGCGTCATGTCTTCGGCGCTCAACGGATCAATGAGCAATCCGACGTCACGCAATTTTTGCGCGTAGCCGGACTCGCGCGTCAACAAAAACGGTTTGTTGCATCGGAGCGCATCGGTAATAACGTGCGGCGAAATTTCACCAAGCGACGGCATGACGACCGCATAACAGGTGGCAATTTTTTTCATCAATTCATCGTGCGGGGTTGCATGAAAAATATCCAACGAAATTTCTGGCGTCTGTTTTTGTGCCGCCGCAAACGCCTCTTTAAATTTTTCAATATTTTTATACGCGATCGGTCGCGTCGCAAAAATAAAATTTTTCGTAGCCGCTGGTTCATCAGAGATTTTTTCGTCAAATCTATTTTCAACAATAAAAATTTTCTGCTGCTCAAGCGCATACGGCTTCAAAAAAATATCGCGCTGCCACGTTGTTGAAAAAACCAGCGCGCTCACGTTGCGCAACGTCCAGCGCGTCAACGCAAAAATTATTTTTTCTTTACGCGTGAACGCGCGCGACTCTAGATAAAATTTGGACAATAAAACTTGCTCGCCGGAGCGCTGCACAAATTGTTCGTATAAAAAATCGCCGCCGGTGCGGATGATGATTTTTCGACCAAGCAGACGCGCGGCGGCAACCGTTGGCAGTCCCACACTAAACGTGTCGAGCGCCAACACAAAATCAGCGCGCGCAGCCACAGGCAGCACGCGCAAAAAAAAGAGCAGATGCCGCACGCCGGTTGGCAATCGATTCTCCAAGCCGTAGGTCACGACCGTAACGGCGTTGCCACGCGCTACCCACTCGCGCTCAAGCGCTGCGGCATATTGTGCAGGTCCACTCGTTGCCGGCGGATAGATGCCGGTTGCAATGACAATTTTCATAGGAAAAGCGTACCAAAATTGAGGAAAAAAATCAAGGTTTGCTATACTGCAAGTCACTATGTTAATCGGCGCCCATGTTTCCGCAGCTGGTGGCGTGCAAAACGCTCCCGCAAACGCACACGAATTTGGCTGTGAATGTTTTCAGTTTTTTTCGCGCTCCCCACAGGGTGGTGTTGCACCAAAACTAACGCCGGAAATTGTAGCGGCATTTTTAGACAACTGCAAAAAATATAATCAGCGCGAATGGGTTATCCACGCGCCATACTACATAAACTTCGCATCAGACAAAGAATTTTTGCGCAAACGATCAGCAGCAATTATTCGCGAAGAATTGGAGCGCGGCTCGTTGTTGAAAGCAGCGTACCTCATGTTTCATCCGGGATCTGCTGCGGTTGTCGGTCGCGCCGAAGGAATAAAATTAACAATCGAGGGTTGCCGCCGGTTGCTTGATGGCTATGATGGCCACACAGAGCTCTTACTCGAAATTTCAGCCGGTGCAGGAGCAATCATCGGCGATACGTTTGAAGAAGTTGCGGAAATTTTGCGCGGCGTTGGCGAAAAAATGAACGTCTGTTTTGATACGCAGCATGCATTTGGTTCTGGCTATGATTTGCGCGACGCCGACGCCGTCCACGACACATTTTCAAAATTCGACAAATTAATTGGATTGAAACGTCTCAAAATGTCACACTGCAATGATTCAAAAATCGAACTTGGCGGCCACAAAGATCGCCACGAACATATTGGCGATGGAAAAATTGGCAAAAAAGGCTTTGCAGAAATTGTGGCACACCCAAAATTAAAGCATGTCAATTTATATTGCGAAACAGAGTACGACAAGGTTGTCGGCGACATCAAAATCATGAAAAAACTTCGCGACGCCGCGGCTATATGAAAATCGCCGTGCGCGTTGTGGTGCGTGCAAAACAAAATTCCGTTGAGCTACAGCCAGACGGATCACTGCGCGTGCGCGTCACTGCGGCGCCGACCGACGGAAAAGCAAATGACGCGGTCATTAAAATACTTGCAAAATATTTTGGGCGACCAAAAACATCGGTACGATTGATTTCAGGCGCCACGACCCGAACAAAAATTTTTGACGTCTGATTTAGACGGGGTCAGCGCCGCCGCGCGTGAACGGATTACAGCGCATAATTCTCCACAACGCCTTCAACCACCCGACCACAAATCCGTGCCGCGCAAGCGCTTGATATCCGTATTCACTGCATGATGGCTGAAACTTGCAGTACCCAAACGGAAATACACCTCGAAAAAAACCGTGGTCCGGCGAAATTGTTTTTTGATACAACCGAATAAGTTGCATGCTTGCACGCTGGGGAACGCGAAACAAAAAGTTCATGAAGAAAGAATGTGGCAGCGCTCAAACAATTTTTTGTAAAATCCAACACGCTGCTCATCTGTAATTGTAGCAGATGCTGCGCGAATCATCACGACAACATCAAGCGCTCGATTCAGGCGACCATCAAAAATCGCCGCGCGCAACACCTCGCGCGCCTGACGCTTCAAACGATTGCGCACAATCGCGCGTTTCGAAACACCTGAAGCAACGACCACGCACACACGCGTGTGGCCGACGCTGTTTGGCATCATATATACAGAACACTCGGGAACAGACTGGCGTTTCCCGAGTTTCAAAATGCGCTTTATGTCCTTATCAGCGGAAATGCGATACTCGCGAGCGAGCATGGCTGCAACAATTAAGCAATTACTTGTGCTCCGCAGAGACGGTCAGCTTCTTGCGACCCTTTGCGCGTCGGCGCGCCAACACAGAGCGTCCATTCTTTGAGCTCATGCGTGAGCGGAATCCGTGTGTTTTCGCGCGCTTCCGTTTTTTTGGTTGATATGTTCGTTTTGGCATAGCAAACTAGTGGGCGTAGTATAGCCGAACACACAAAACCTGTCGAGACCTGTTGTCAAGCGAGACTTTTCAACAGTTTCTACACAGTTTATGCACAAAATTGGCTAAAATTGACCACTTATCCACAACACAAGATCGTGTTATAGTACGTCCACTTTAAACTAGAGACTTTTATGACCACACAAGAACTGTGGCGGGCAGTGCTCGGCGAGCTCGAGCTCTCAATCAGCCCAGCAAATTTTAAGACGTGGTTTGGACAGGCGCAGCTTCACTCGTTCGAGGCTGGCTCGATTTTGATTTCAGTGCCAAACGGTGTGGCGAAAACATGGCTTGAAACCAAATATCAAAAGCAAATTATTCTCTCTGTTGAGCGAATTTTGGCTCAACCGGTTCAAAAAATGATCGTTCGAATCGAGTCAGCAGGCAGGCCAGCGGCGCAAGCCGCAGCAGCTGCCATTCAGATGGCTTCGGCTGCCGTCACCACCGCTGCTTCCACCCCAGTCAGCACAGGAAGCGGCAGTGGAGGATCCACAACGGTCGGCCAGCAAATATCCACACAAATTCCCCAAAGGACATTCGCTAGATCAGAAACCACAGGAACACAAACAACGGTTACTGATCGAATCGAGGCAAAAAACAAGTTTGGTCTCAACCCACGCTACACATTTGAGAGCTTTATCGTAGGAAAAACCAATGAATTGGCACATGCAGCCGCACAGGCAACTGCAAACAGGCCGGGTGAGGTCTATAACCCCCTCTTCATATATGGTGGGGTAGGACTTGGCAAAACCCACCTTATCCAAGCAATCGGAAATCGAATTTCAGCAAATCAGCCAAATGTCAAAATCCTCTACATCTCATCCGAGCGGTTCACCAACGAATTTGTGTCAGCAATCAGATCGGGTAGCATCAAGCAATTCAAGGAAACATACCGCAACATTGACTTACTTCTCATTGATGACATCCAATTTATTGCAGGCAAAACAGAAACACAGGAAGAATTTTTTCACACTTTTAACGAACTACACCAAGCAAACCGCCAAATTGTGATGACATCAGATCGGCCGCCAAAGGCAATCCCTGGTCTCGAGGATCGATTACGCTCTCGATTTGAATGGGGTATGATTGCGGATGTTGCGTCTCCTGATCTTGAGACACGTGTCGCAATTCTTGAGTCAAAATGCATTGAAAAAAAGTGCAATTTAAGCAAAGAATTGTTGCAGGTGATCGCGACGCTCGTTAAAAACAACATTCGTGAGCTTGAGGGCGCGCTTAACAAAATTCTTGCACACCATCAATTGCGGGGAGAACCACCGACGGTTGATTCCGTTAAAGGACTGTTGTCAAGCTATGAAGAGCAGTCGTATAAGAAATCACTGACACCACGCGAGCTCACCACAATGGTTTCACAATATTTTGACGTGAGCATTGACGAGCTTTTGAGCGCAAACCGAGAAAAACGACTCGCGTTTCCGCGCCAGATCGTCATGTATTTGTTGCGTGAGGAACTCAAATGTTCTTTCCCTTCAATTGGACAAGAGCTCGGCGGCCGTGATCACACCACCGCAATGCACGCATACGAAAAAATAACGCGCGAACTAGAAAATGACATGAAGCTGAAGCAGGACGTGGCAGCAATCAGACAGCGGTTATACACAATCGTCTAGGCAAAACTCGGGATAAGTTCTGGATAAGCTCTTTATAAAGTGGTGAAAACCTGCTACAAAGTAGGTGGATATCAGGTAAGTTAGTAACAGTCTGTACACACACAAACGCTACTGGAGCACTTACCCACAATCCATACCGAACCCACACACACTGGTTACCCACCTGTGGATACTCTGTATAAGTGCTTAACAGCGCACCGTAAAGTGCCTTTTACACTTATCCACTCGCCCTACTACTATTACTAGAAATACAAATACATAAAAGTTAAAATTCAGGATATGAAATTCACATGCACGAAAGAAAAT
This sequence comes from Candidatus Magasanikbacteria bacterium RIFCSPHIGHO2_02_FULL_50_9b, assembly GCA_001782975.1. Lineage (GTDB taxonomy): Bacteria > Patescibacteriota > Patescibacteriia > Magasanikbacterales > 2-02-FULL-50-9b > 2-02-FULL-50-9b. The sequence goes on along the minus strand of MFQD01000012.1, from coordinate 3,721 downwards.
TTTCTACAGGGAATCCAAGCAGTTGCGGCGATCACCGGAAAGCAAGTTCATTTGCCGATACTAAATAATCTTTTGCTGCTTGCAGAAAAAACAGGACTCCGCGTGGTGGGAACAAATCTTGAACTTTCGATCATCGCTACTGTTCGAGGCAAAGTTGAGCAGGAGGGATCGTACACTGTTCCGGCAAAAACACTCGCAGAGTATATAGCACTTTTACCCGCCGAAGCACATATTGATTGTGAACTCGAGGGAAACGAACTCCTGCTTAAGTCAGGTCGGCAGCGCACAAAAATGAAAGGGTCTCCTGCAACTGATTTTCCAGCAGCACCAACAATTGAAAAAAATAACGAACTCACCTTTCCCGCTGATCGTCTCAAGCGTGGTTTGCAGCGTGTGTTGATTTCGGTTTCGCACAGCGAAGTGCGACCAGAGTTGCAGGGGGTGCTCATGTTCACCGACGCTGTAGATGATTTGCGCGCCACACTCGCGTCAACAGACAGTTACCGCCTGTCAGAAGTCAAGGTTGAACTACTCAACCATCCGGAAAATCCGATTCGTATCATTATTCCGCAGCGAACTGCACAAGAATTCCACAGACTTCTCCCCAGCGGTGCTGATCCGGTGACTTTAGCGGTCGGCGAAGGTCAAATTTCTTGTGCAATCGGCGACGTACACATTGTTTCACGTCTAATTGATGGTACGTATCCTGATTATCGACAGATTATCCCCAAGACATGGAACACAGAGTTGAAAGTCCCTGTTGAAGAAACACAAAAAGCGATTAAGGCTGCGTCTCTGTTCGCGACCGTTGGGGTGAGTGCGGTGTCGCTCGACATCAAGCCTGCCGAAGAAACACTAAATATCACTTCAGCCTCTTCGCAAGCCGGCGAACATTCAGCTGACATCGGTGTTGAGGGCACAGGTCAAGAAAATCGCGTAATCTTAAACCACCGTTATCTGGTTGACGGGCTTATGTCAGTTGACGATGAGCGTGCATTGTTTCGTGTGGTGAGCGGTGAGGCGCCGTGCATCATACAGCCAGAAAAAACAGACGACTATCTGTACATTATCATGCCGATTCGGCAGTAATTTTTGGAGCGCGATCTGAGGAATTATTCGACGATTTGAATACGAACACGGCGCAAACCAAATTGTTTCGCGTCGGTTCGAGAACCCATCCAGACATCGAAGCGTCCTGTGTGATAGCGCGCGTTCATGCGATCATTAACGGTAAAAATTTTATCACCAAACATGTCAGGGATTCTGACCTTGGTGTTGTATGGCAACCAATTTGCGGCAATCAAGCCGTCATAGACGCGTTTTCCGTTTGAAGTGATGAACGGGGTCGCATCAGTTTGGTCAGGAGTCGAAGAATAAGCAGTCGCTGAAACAACCATTGTTTTTTTAATGGTAATTGGGTCAGTCGGTTTGACAAGTGCGGTTTCGGTGATTTCAAATGCAGGAGCCGAAATCTCGCTTGCGCGGACAATATGTGGTTTGCTTGAAGTCGTGAGTAACGCAACCACCGCAGCACAAAGAACGAGTTTTTCCGCTCTGTTTAGCTGTTTTGGTTTGATATTGACCATAGTTTTGAGGAACTCAATAATAGCATAAAAGGCGATTTTTGTCAACCATCATCGACTTCGTGTCAGCTTTTTGATAGTGTTAATACTTGAACACCTGCTATGCCGTCAATTCGCGATAAAAACTTGAAAATTCGAAGATCTACGACCGCTGCTCACTGGTTTGCGGTCGCCCGATCACGCTTCACCTTACGGCGCGCTGTATTTTTTATTGGCATCGGGGCAATCATTGGTTTTTTTTGCGTCACTATTTTGATCGCATGGCTCACCCGTGACTTGCCAGATCCAGATCATCTGCAGGATCGAGTGATCGTTGAAAGCACAAAAATGTATGATCGTACCGGCAAACATTTGCTCTACGAATTGTATGATGAAAAAAAACGAACAATTGTTAACATTGCCGAGTTGCCACGCTACGTTGTTGATGCAACGATCGCCATCGAAGATTCACATTTTTATGAGCACAAAGGAATTCGGTGGACGAGCTTGGTGCGCGCCGTTGCGGCAAATGTGTTGCGCTTGAATTCAGGGCGTGGTGGTGCATCGACACTGACGCAGCAGCTCGTTAAAAATGCAATTCTCACAAACGAGCGAAGTTTTGTGCGCAAAATCAAAGAAGCAATTTTGGCGCTGCAAATTGAACGTGTCTACGCGAAAGATCAAATTTTGAAACTGTACTTCAATGAAATTCCGTATGGCTCGACGAACTACGGAATCGAATCTGCGTCGCAATCATATTTTGGAAAACCAGCAAAAGAATTAACGCTCGCTGAAGCAGCAACACTCGCTGCGTTGCCCCAGCTGCCGACAAAATATTTGCAAAATCCGTCGTTGCTGCGTGGGCGTCGTGACTATGTGTTGCTAAAAATGCACGAGCAGAATTACATCACTGAAGCGCACATGAAAGAAGCGCAATCGCAAAATTCTGATGTGCACATTGTGCAGACATCATTCATTGCGCCGCATTTTGTTTTGTACATTAAGGAACAGCTCGTGTCCGAGTATGGCGAAAAAACGGTTGATCAGGGCGGGCTCAAAGTGATCACCACGCTTGATTATGATTTACAGAAGTCAGCGGGTGAGATTGTGAAAAAAGGTGTTGAGGCAGCAGAAAAAAAATACAACGCGACAAATGGCGCGCTGCTTTCCATTGATCCAAACAACGGCGAAATTTTGGCAATGGTTGGTTCGCGCGATTATGCAGATGATGAACATCTTGGAAAGTTTAACGTCGTAACACAGGGAGTGCGTCAGCCAGGGTCATCGTTCAAGCCTGTCGTGTACGCCGCGGCGTTTGAAAAAGGCTTTCCTCCGGAAACGGTTTTGTTCGATGCGGTGACTGATTTTCCGTATGACGGCCGCTCCTACAAACCACATAACTACGACGGCCGTGAACACGGACCGGTGACGATGCGCAAAGCGTTACAAGGATCACTCAATATTCCGGCGGTGAAGACGGTTTTTTTGGTTGGCGTTGATGATTCGCTTGATTTTGCTGAACGACTTGGATATAGCACGTTTACAGATCGCTCAAAATTTGGTCCATCCGTAGTTTTGGGTGGCGGCGGCGTGCGCATGATCGAACATGTACGCGCGTTTGGCGTGTTTGCAAATGGCGGCACGTTGCAAGATCCGATTGGTTTGTTGAAAGTTGAAGATCGCACCGGCAAAGATATTACGCCGCAGAAAAAAAATGGCACGCGCGTGATTGACGCGAGCGTTGCGGCAACAGTTTCCGGCGTGCTGTCAGACAATGATTCGCGCGCATACATTTTTGGTGCGAAAAATTATTTAACACTGAGCGGTCGGCAAGTTGCTACAAAAACAGGAACCACAAACGACTACCATGATGCATGGACAATTGGATACACCCCGCAAATTGTGACTGGCGTATGGGTTGGTAACAACGATAACGCGGTGATGAAACGTGGTGCAGACGGATCGGTTGTTGCTGCGCCGATTTGGCAGCAGTTTATGACAGAGGCGGTGAAAAAAATGCCGGCCACCGGATTTCCGGAGCCGCCAAAAAACACCGCAACACATTTTATGTTGCGCGGTGATGCGGCAGGCGGCGTTGCGGTTGAAATTGATACGGTGACTGGCAAGCGCGCAACTGCGGACACGCCGCGCGAGACCAC
>MFQD01000011.1 GCA_001782975.1 Candidatus Magasanikbacteria bacterium RIFCSPHIGHO2_02_FULL_50_9b | reverse complement strand
AAAAAACGCATGCGCGAGTCGGTGCCAGCGCAAGTTCCGGCGCCACTGCCGCCGCAACCAGCGCCTACGCCGCAACATCACACCCCAATCCCTATGGGGCAACTGTTCGTCAAAACAGCGGTGTACGAAATCGGCCCCGCGCGGTCCATTCCGTTCGACGAGTGGGGTGCGATCATTGCCGCTGGGTGTGCAGCATGTTTCCCGGGCTACGAACTGACTGATGACGATGCTGGTCGAATCTCAATCGACATACACGGCAATCTGTGGCGGCTGCCGGGCAAGGCAGTATTGATCGTCGAAAGCCCACACGTTCTGGCACCGGTTATCGAGGTTGGCACCACGTGCTATGCCTTGAGCTACGTCGCCGAAATTGACGGCAACGGCAAAGAAAAGCCCACGGTACCCGCAGCAGCAGGCTAATCCGAAAACCCCCACGCGAAAACGGTCCGCGTGGGGGTTGCTTTTTTTATGTGGCCAATTTTTTAGTATGCCAGTGTTTTGCCCGTGAGCGGCAGCGCGTCAACAAACTTTATTTCATCAAGCGCGCCATCAGCCCAAATCACACTTCCTTGCGGCAAACTAACTGATAGCGTGTCGCCTGATGCGGCATCCGAACTATCAAAGATAACGATGAATGTTTGTGCCGAGCCCGATTCAATTGCCACCGTTGATTCCATATCATCGGCAGTAAACGAGTCGGGGAATGAACTGATTGCACGCGACGAAATCATGCTATCTGCCTTTGGATACTCACCGCTGTATATCTTTGCCGTTCGTTTCTTGCCCGACGGAATCATAATCGTGGATGCAAAATGCGGACGGAGCACGACGATTTCCGCATCCTGATTGTTCACGTTTGCTGCATTTGAAACAACGAACTTCGCCACGGTCTGCTGACTGCTTTTTGAGGTAGCTCCTGACGGCGCGCTCATCGCATGCGCGACCGTGATTTTTGTTTTCAGAATAGTCATGGTGCTACCCGACAATTTTACGCCAGTTGGCTCAACAACTTTTGCCGCGGTACCGCCAGTCACCCCTTTTGCCACGAACGCTGGTTTATTCTCTCCGAGTTTCAGCTGCGGCACGATCGCTGCAAAAAACTGCACGCCAGCAAACAAATCTGGAGAAGCAGCGACGTCAGCCATAACAGTGTACGTCTTGCTCGATCCCTTCAGCACCGTGGTGTTCAAATCTTTAAACACCACGAACCCTTGTCCGCTTTCAGTGTTATCAAGTTTCAACACCTTTGCGACTACTGACCCGACCGGCTTATCGCCGTCGTATAAACGAAAATTCTTGAGTGCTCCGAGCAAAGAATCCGCATTTTTTGCCGATTCAGTGTTCGTGAATGACAAAGCAAGCGCGAGCTGCGACACGGCAACATCATCGGCGCTGTTTGCTGAAAGTTTGAATGAATAGAGCGGTTGATTTGAAGCGCCCATCACCAATTGCTGTGGCGCGGGATTGTTTGCAGAGAGAGAAACTGAAAGTTCTGCTGCATCCCCAGCCGCCGGCTGCGGTGGCGCCGGTGGATTTTGCGCTCCCCCACCTGCCGCATCTGCTGATTGAATGAATGCATACGCGATTGAATCAATTCCACCAACACCGGATTCACCCGTGGGGTCATTATTCATGGCGTACGCGGCAACGACAAAATTCTGCGATGGATCAATTTTCCCCAGCGTCAACTTCACCGTGCGATCTTTTTTCCATGCATTTGATTTCTCCTTGGCAGCTGCCTTTTTTGCAACGAGCTGCTGAAGCGCCGCCTGATCAAGCGATTTGTCAACGGTGAATCGATCAAACGCGTACCATGTTGGCACTTTGTATGAACCGCTGTTTAATTGCGCCACGAGCTGAAACGAACTCACGCCGGCTGGCAACGTGAATACCGGTGGCTTTGCATCAGGCGTTGGCCAGTCAGCCTTGGTCGTCTGATTTCCGGCGGAACTTTTTTTATAAATGAAATTAAGCTTGCCAATCGTTGGCTGCGTCAGCTGTTGTGGCACTTTTGCTGGCGCAGCGCTTACCCACAGATAGGTGCTGAACCCCGAAACGGCGAGCAGGCCAGCAATGAAAAAGCTGGACAGCGCCGCACGAATGATTTTTTGCATAGGAACGAATAAAATGATTGCGATTATTATATCACACTGTGCGAATTCATATTAAATGGCGTGTTTGCATCTCGCTTTGTGCGAGAGGCCAGCAACGCAGTCGCGATATGCACACACGCCCCTTGACTTGTAACCCACACGGTGTGAAACAAAAAACCACCTTCATGATGGCATTTTAAATAATCAGACTGACGATGAGGGTAATTATGTATCCTGCAGCGCGTTGCTGGCCTCTCGCGCGGAAAGGATACATAATTACCCTTTTCTCTCACGATCGTTCATTTGCAATTTAAGATGTGACAACGGTACTAGAGATCCGAGCGATCAAGTCGCTCTCGACTAGGAAGAAATAACTCCCTGAAAGGAGGTGATCCATCCACAGCTTCCGCTACGGATGCCTTGTTACGACTTAGTCCTTGTTGCTGGTCCTACCTTAGTCCCCTTGCGGGGCCTTTGGGTATTACCAACTCCCTTGACTTGACGGGCGGTGAGTACAAGACCCGAGAACGTATTCAACGCAACGAGGCTGATTTGCGTTTACTAGCGATTCCGGCTTCATGCGGGCGAATTGCAGCCCGCAATCTGAACTGAGGGGTATTTTGCTGGGATTAGCTCCACCTTGCGGTTTGGCGACCCATTGTTTTACCCCATTGTAGCACGTGTGTGGCCCCAGACGTAAAGGCCATGCTGATTTGACGTCATCCCCGCCTTCCTCCCGCTTACGCGGGCAGTCTGTTATGTACATTTAACATAACACAGGGGTTGCGCTCGTTACTCCACTTAAGGGTACATTTCACAACACGAGCTGACGGCAACCATGCAGCACCTCTCCAACACTCTCGAAGAAGTCCTACTTTCATAGGATTTGCAGTTGAAGTTCAAGCCTGGGTAAGGTTCCTCGCTTACCATCGAATTAAACCACATGCTCCACCGCTTGTGCGGGTCCCCGTCTATTCCTTTGAGTTTTAGTCTTGCGACCGTACTCCTCAGGTGGATTACTTAACGCGTTAGCTTTTTTAGACGACACTGGAAGGGTCGATACTTCCAATATCTAGTAATCATCGTTTAGGGCGTGGATTACAGGGGTATCTAATCCCTTTCACTCCCCACGCTTTCGTCCCTGAGCGTCAGAACTGTTCCAGCACGCTGCCTTCGCCTTTGGTGTTCCTTGTGATATCAACGCTTATTACGACTACACCACAAATTCCACGTGCCTCTCCCAGTCTCTAGCTTGCCAGTCTTACTCGCAGCCGTTGGGTTAAGCCCAACGATTTAACGAGTAACTTGACATGCCGCCTGCGGACCCTTTACACCCAATAAATCCGGATAACGCTTGAGGTCTCTGTATTACCGCTGCTGCTGGCACAGAGTTAGCAACCTCTTATTCGCTAGGTACCGTCAAAATTCGTCCCTAGTAAAAGCGGTTTACGACCCGAAGGCCTTCATCCCGCACGCGGCGTCGCTCGGTCAGGCTTTCGCCCATTGCCGAATATTCGCGACTGCAGCCACCCGTAGGTGTCTGGGCAGTGTCTCAGTCCCAGTGAGGGGGGCCACGCTCTCACGCCCCCTACCCGTCATAGCCTTGGTGAGCTTTTACCTCACCAACTAGCTGATAGGCCATAGGCTCCTCCTCGAGCGCATTGCTGCTTTACATGTGAATGTCATATGACCCCACATGTCCATCGTGAATTACCTTTCCTTTCGGAAAGCTATGCACGACTCGAGGGAAGATTACCAATGTGTTACGCACCCGTCTGCCGCTGATCGTGTTTTGTATTGCTACAAAACAAAATCCGCTCGACTTGCATGCCTTAGCCACGCCGCCAGCGTTCATCCTGAGCCAGGATCAAACTCTCAGTTAATGTACGATTGGTTTTATTGAATAGATTTTGGACCACTAGCACCACCACTTCCTGCGCCAATCGATAGCACATTCCATGGTATGTTTAGTTGTCACATCTTAAATTGTAAACGAGCGTCTCTTTGAACCCTCTTTTTTCGCGAACTCTTGCGATTTCGCGTGTCGGTATTGTATATGGGGATAACATTCCTGTCAAGAGCGCCAAAAAAGGCTTATCCCTGTGGATAAGCCTTTTAATTTCGTGCGTGCGTGTGACCGTGCTACAGCGACGAGACAATGTCACTGTCAGCATCTTTCACAAACGCTTCGGCTGACATAATTTCAGAGCCAAATGTGTAGTCAGCAAAGAATGCATCTGACACATCGTCAATTTGCTTTGCCCATGTTTTGCCGTAGATTCCCGCCGCAACACTTTCATTGGCGAGCTTGCGCAATGTGTTGCCAGTAACGACTGAATACACTGCCGGATCAGTCACAAACTTCACCATGCGTGCGCCTGGTTTGTAGCCGACATTTTTGCCTAATGCGAATCCAGCCATTTCACTCGACGTCAATGTCTGAATGTTCGAGAAGTCTTTGTACCAAGTGAAGTACACCTTGCTGTGCGGAAACGGATGGCGCTTGCCATTCTTGCCAATCACATACACAGCGCGACAGATGTGCGCACTACTTGCACCAGACGGACATGACAATTTAACGAGCACACCTGCAACAAACGAAGTTGGTGTTGGTTTTGGTGCTGCTGGTGTTGCAGGTGTTGCTGGAGTTGCGGGGGTGGTCGGAGTCGCAGGTGTTGCAGGAGTAGCTGGAGTTGCGGGGGTCGCAGGCGTTCCAGCAGCAGACACTGTTATTGAATCTGAAATTGCATTGCTGCGCGATCCATCTGCACTTTCAAACATGACAAACACCGTTCGTTCACCATTGCCGGTTGCGAGCTTCCACGATTTTGTCGCGGCAAACGTTTCCCACGTTGCAGTGCCAAATCCCGCGTCGTTTGATAACGCCATGTTCGTGGCATTCACTGCGCCGAGCGATAACGAAACTGTTCCACTGTTTGTTGTTGCTGCACCACCGTTAATAGAGATGGTAACTGATGTTGGTTTCACCAAATTTTTCACTGATTCTCCAACAAAGCTTGCGGTGTCAGAACCAGTATCAGCAGAATCAACAGAATCAGTGAACGTCAGTGTTAAGGTACCTCCACCATTCACCTGCATGAAGCCATCGCTGACAACCGCTGAATTTCCGAGTTTGAATCTCACTGGCGCTTGAAAGATGCCAGATGCAACGGCTGTTTCAGTGAGTGTTATTGTTTCGGTGTCTGTGTATTTGCTCAGTGCGGCCAGTGTCACCGTCATTGTCTGTGCCGTTGTCGCGTTCGTATTTGCATCTGGATCAGTCACCGTGATGAATGTAACGGTATCACCAGTGTTGAATTCGGCCGTTTCAATTTGTGCCAAATTTGTTAATTTTGACGTGTTGGTGTATGCAATTTTACCCGTACCAGTTTCAGTGATTGTTCCGGCATTATTCGCAAACACTGTTGAGGCTGTCAGTGTCACGCCAGTCGCAACTGTCAAATTACCAGTACCACTGATCGTTGTTGATGCAATGGTCGAGTTACCTGACAGAGTAAAGGTTCCTGTTCCGGCAATGTTTAGAGCACCTGTATACGTTCGTGCAGGAATTGTTGCTGTTGATCCTGTAGTCAGATATATCTGAGAAAATGTGTTATCAGTCAGTGTGCCAGTGATTGTTGCGACCGTGCCGTTGCCGCCAAGCACCAAAGCATCACCAGAAATATCAAGTGTCGCACCAGAACCAACAGTGACCGCAAACATACGCGTGCTCGTTGCCGTTGAAATGCCGCCAGTATTTGTTATGGTAACTGTTCCCAAATCTTGCTTGCTTGCCACTTGATTAATCGTGTTATCTGTAATTGTTTTTGCTTGCATCCCAGATATCGTGAATGCAGCTGTTGACGACGAGAACGTCGCTCCATTCGCAATCGATATATCACCATTCCCTACCCCTACTGCGACTGAATTGGTTCGTGGATCAAAGGTGCCTCGATCAAGAGTAAAATCACCACAGTTCATCGTTGACCCCGATGTTGGACGAAACGTTCCACTGCCGGCAAACTTACAATTGCCCCAATCAATGATGCCACCGGAAACATCTCCTGCCTGTGAGTCAATACTTTGTGTTCCAGATCCCATCCATACCACCTTTCCAGTACCCAAATTGTTAAACGAACCATTAGTACCATCCGCGGAAATATCCCCGCTGATGTACATGGTTGCATTGTTGCCGCCAAGCTTCAGCAGACCATCAGTCAGTGTCAGTGTGGTGACCTGAAAATCGCCAACTACTGACACCTCAATCGTTGTCGTTGCACCGGTATTTGCAATAGTCAAACCAGTCAATGTTGAGGATGCAGTGGTGAACAGTTGATCACCGCTTCCATCGAACGTGATTGTTTTGCTCGCACCATGCGTGAATGTGCCGCCAAGCGTGAACTCATCACCAGCAGTCGTTGCATTACCCATGTTGACCGTGCCACTATTTACCGTAAAATTACCATTAAAATCCATCGTACCGACGGTTGATGAAACCGTACCGCCACTCACCGTGACATTAGCGGTAAAGATCGACGTGTTGACCATGGTGTTAAACGTCCCTGCCTGAATTGTTGATGAGGTAAACGAAATTGACGTCGTTGACATGGTCACCGAACCAGTGAAGCCGGTTTTCAAGAAAAGCGCCAACCCACTCGTCGCAAACGTACTTGGAAAATCAATGGTTGTTGCGGTGCTATCAATCACCATCGTGTCACCAGCGTCTAGATTTGCTGACCAGTTTCCATTATTCGAAGCGTCGGCATTAACGCTGCCGGTCCATGTTCTGTCTGCAGCGAATGCGGTAGATGAAAAAAACAAGAGCGAAATGAGTGTGACGAGAGCTGCGGCTACTATAAGGAGCTTTTGCCACGTCCTGCCGAGCGCAAGAGCGTTGTACATAAAAAATGTGGATTATTTGCTTGCGGGAATTATATCACGGTGTAGCAAAAAAGTTATGCACAGTGCAGCCACGGCAAGTGCTTCGCTTTGCTCGGACACGAGAGGCCAGCAACGTGTTTCGCAAAGCGAAGCACTTGCCACACCAGAATATTCAAATTTTTTAGCGGATTTTTTTTAAATTTTTGCGCCGCCATGCGGCGATTGCGGCATGATTGCCAGAGAGCAATTCCGGTGGTACGCGCCATGTCTTAAATTTTTCGGGGCGCGTGTATTGTGGATATTCACCTGTGTTGTCTGTGTTATGTGATTCTTCGGCAAGAGATTCGGCGTTGCCAAGAACACCCTGAATGAGCCGTGCCACCGCGTCAATCACGGTGAGCGCCGGCAACTCGCCGCCGGTCAATACATATGACCCGACGGACAACTCTTCGTCAACAAGATGTTCCGCGACTCGCGCGTCAACGCCTTCATAGCGGCCACACACAAACACGAGCTCGGTGTATCGTGCTGCAAATTCTTGGGCAACTGCCTGTGTGAACGGACGACCACTCGCGGATAACAAAATGACCCGACATTTTTTGTTTTTGCGTGGCGCCGCTTTTTTGATTGCGCGATAGAGCGGTTCAATTTTCATCACCATCCCCGCCCCACCGCCAAATGGTTTGTCATCAACGGTTTGGTGCGCATCTTGGGTGAAATCGCGGGGATTGATTGTCGCCACGCTGATAAGGTGTTTTTTTTGCGCACGCCCAAGCATCGCCGCGTTTGTGTACGCAGCTATCAGTTCGGGGAACAAGGTGATGACCGTAAATTTCATAGTGATCACTCATGCTACGCCGTGACGACAAAAATTGCAATATGCGCCCGCATGCTGTTATCATCGTACCATGCAGACAGCGCTGAACCGAAATTTTTTGTTACTGCTCATCGGATATATCGCCCTACGCGCAACTTCATTTTTCGTGCGCGACGTGTGGTGGGCTGAAACGATCATTGCAGCGCTTGCCATTGGATGCTTTGCCTATTTCTGCATCAAAGATTTGTCACTTGGCTGGAAATTATTAGTCATCGAACTGCTGATTGACGGCGCCGGACATTTTTTTGAATTTGAATCGCTCCTGCTGCGCACATGGTTTCTCGGTATCTTTGCCGCTGCATGGCTCTGGCGAAAAATTCGAACGCGAACGCCGTTCGTATTGCCGCCGCGCGCTGTGCTCATCGCACTTGTGGTGTTTGGTCTCTTTTTTCTGTGGAGCATTCTTACTGGTTTGATGCGTGAACATTCACCACTGTTTGTTTTGCAAGACGCGATGCTGTATCTGTTCGTGCTTCTGTTGTTTCCCGCACTTGAGATGCAGCAGGTGCCGCAGCTACTCTCCGCTGTCGCAACAAACGTTTTTATTTTTGGTTCCACAATTTTTTCAGTCGCCACGTTTGCACTCTATTCGAGCAGTGTGTTTACACTCACTGATCCATACTACCACTGGTTTCGTAACGTCGCGTCTGGCAAAATCACTGATCTCGGATTACATTTTTTTCGCATTGTGTTGCCAGAGCATCTGTTGTTCGTACCGATCATCCTTGTTTTGTTCAGCTGTTTGTTAAAAAAAATATCTGATAAAAAATTGTGGCTACTCTTGTCGTGCTCATTGCTCGTCGTGATGCTCAATTTCACCAGAATTTATTTTGTTGCCCTCGCCGTAGGCGCGTTATTTCTTTTGTATCACACGCCGTGGAAACAATGGATAAAAACAGCGAGCCTGACGCTCGCCGTTTCTTTGCTGATTTTTTTTAGTTTCCATTTTGTCGCCAGCCGTGGCGCGTCATTCGGTCTTGACCTCATCGTCGGCCGCGCTGCTGGAGTGCGTGCGCCGTCAAGCGACGTGAGCGGCGCCATTCGTATGGCGATGCTACCGGATATTTTTCGCACGATCACCGCGCGACCATGGCTCGGATCAGGACTCGGCACAACCGTGTCGTATCGCGACCCGACGACCCAATTAATTGAAACGCGCACGCAATTTGACTGGGGATATTTTGAGATGATTGCCGAGCTTGGCATTTTTGGCACGCTCGCGTATTTATTTCTGCTCATCGTGATTCTCCGCAAAGGTACACGCAGTGCTGTCGCCGTCGATTCGAGTGTTGTGCACGGCCTACTTGCCGGCGCGATCGCGCTTTTCATCGTGAACATCACGACGCCCGCACTCTTTCAAGGATTCGGCGTTTTATATTTTGTTTTTCTCATAACAATGCAGAAATGCAAAGTTGTGGCGAACGAATGAAACAAACACTCTCTCCTTGAGGGAAGCCCACAGCCGAGCGAGTATCCAGCTTTGCTGGATATCTGAGCGAAGGCGAGGACGAGCAATGCCGCAAAAAGCGGCCGACGCGTATTCCCGAAAGGAGAGAGTGTTTGTTTTTTTGCACCCAATTTTAAATACCGAGATCATCGATTGAAGACACATCTGCGTATGCATCCGCGTGCTGACGCCCGACTGCAGGCTCTTCGTCATGTCGACGCGGCCCCCGCGACCCTTCTGGTTCCACGATTTTCAAATTCACGCGCGCATTATTTTTTGCGCCAACCACTTTTGCAAGTG
>MFQD01000010.1:3214-18842 GCA_001782975.1 Candidatus Magasanikbacteria bacterium RIFCSPHIGHO2_02_FULL_50_9b | reverse complement strand
TTAACGCCAAAAAAAACTACTCCCTTTAATAATTTTCCAAAAACTTTTTGATCAAAATAGTGCGCAGCACCATTGCTTCGCGCTGATCCGCAGCGCACGACGCCAACAGACGCGCATCTTTTTCATTGACGTGGCCAATTAAATTTTCTTTGATAAAACCTTGGTTGTGCAAACTGGCACACCCATTCAATGCGTGTGTGATTGCAGGCATTGCTTTATCAATTGTTTTGACAAAACGCGCTTCAGCGCTTGTTTGGGATTCATATTCTTCGATCGTTGTGTGAATCCATGGATACACGCCGCCAAATTCTGTTTTGATGCGTTCGAGAGATTTCCGCTCTTCCTCTTCCTTGTGCGATAATTCTTTTTCGTTCACCGCGATGGTGTTCACATCCCCGGTATACACTTCAACCAAATCGTGGATCAACGCAAATTGGGCGATGCGCCCACGATTCAGCTCTGGTTTAAAAACGTCTGCAAATGCACAGGCAATAATCCCGAGCATCACCGTGTGATCGGTATCACTCTCCGGCGTGACACCATCAGCATGAAATGATGAGCGATTCGTATTTCCGAATTGCAAAATAAGCCGCCCAAGTGCGATGGTTTTTACGACCACTTCGTCGGTGAGATTAAATTTTTCTAGCAAAGATTCAGCGTGTAATTCCATACTGCGATAACTCTACAATACTTTCTCAAAAAAAAGAAGGGCGAAAGACATGTTCGTCAATCGCCCATGATGGATCCCCCGAGAGGACTTGAACCCCTGTCCACGGATTGAATTGTCCGCGTGTTCTCCCACTAAACTACAGGGGAAACGCAGCCGTACCGTACTGCGAACATTTCGAACAGAATATTCGATGCCAGCTGGCGAGCAGCCTCGCGGCGGCCATTCACTCACCAAACACGCTTGGTAGCGCACAAGTTACTTTCCGAAGCGGCTCGGTCTGAGCTGGGTGCGAAACCACCCGCCAGCTGGCAGAAATCATTTAATCACACAGTACTGGGGCCTGTCAATGCCTTATATAGATGCTTGACAAAATGTCGTTTTTATGCAATAATGGTTCGATCGGCGAATAATATCGCTTATCTGCGGTAAAAAGCGCTTAACACAAACACAATCAAGAGGAAGTCATGAACGTCAAGATTCTGTTCACCGTGGCTACTGTTCTGTTCAGCATCACCCTCTTCGTGAGCGCCTGCAAGGAGGAGCCACAACCGGTGGTGGAAGTGAACATCCAGCCGCCCCTTCCTGTCACGCCGCCGCACCCCCTGCGCTGCACTCTCGACGACACGTTTGGTCATCATGAGTTCAATCCAGAAAAGCGCTCGACCGTGATCGTGCAATTCAAGGAACGCGCGTCGAATGCAGAGGCCGAGAAACTGATGCGCAACCACGGAGCAATTCCTGCAAATCGCGCGGACCTATGGGCGTACGCGCACGATACGTTGCCGGAAGATGAAGAGGATACCGGCATCGTCGCCATCAACGCGACGTCTGTCACCGGTAGCCACAGGAATCCTGGCGTGTTGACGATTCGAAAGCGGATGTCTCAGGTGAGTGAACGTTGTCCGACACCCCGGATTCAGTGGACCATCGTAAACGAGCTGTACCATCTGAACCCGCAGGATGACAACTACCGGCGTTGGGCCGCTGGGACCCGCTTTCTCGGTGTGATACCGCCATAGGCATCAGTCAACCACCCGCACGGGGTCACGCACAGCACAAACGATGCTGCGCGTGACCTCTGTTTTTTATTCAGACATCAACTGAAATCCCTCATATTCCGCTTCTTCCGTTGATACGTCACCGCAAACCGATGCGCCTCATCGCGAACCTTCACAAAAATGTGGCTATACAGCCGCACCGCGCGATCCAACGCAACATTCCGGCGATCAAAAACAAAACGAATATTTTTCCGCGCTGCACCCTTCGCAATCCCCATAACGGACCGATCGATTTTATTTTCCTTTAATACTTTCATCACCGCATTCACCTGTCCTTCGCCGCCATCGATGAAAAAAATATCCGGCAACGGCCATTCCGCGTGGCGCAACCGGCGCATCAACGTTTCGCGCAGTGCGCCCGTGTCATTGCTCCGCGTGAAACCCTGAATTTCGAATTTGCGATATGATTTTTTTTCTGGCTCGCCGCCATCAAACACAACCATTGATGCAACCATGCCGGTTCCGGACAAATGGGAAATATCATACCCCTCAATACGACGAAATGGATTGACCACAAGACCGGCGAGAGGTTCGTCAACATCTCGGCCAATCAACGCCACATCCTGTATATGCTGCAGTGCAAACAATTCATTGCGCAACGCCGCAGCAGTTTCAAAATCTTCGACCCGCGCCGCGCGCCCCATGTCCCGAACCAACTGCGTCTCGAGCGTCGTCCGCTTACCATCCAAAAACAGCACCATGTGCCTCAAAATTTTCCGATACTCGCGCGGTGTTACTGCACGCGTGCACACCCCCGCGCACCGACCGAGCTGTGCATTAAAACATGGCCGCACCCGGCCGGGCACGCAATCGCTCCACGGAAAAATTCGCCGCAGCAAATCAAGCGCACGCCGTGTCAATGCAGCCCCGATAAATGGCCCCCATTGCTGCGGATATTTTCCGACCGCGCGGTCACCCAAATCCTCCAGCTCTTTTCCCCGCACCAACACCACGCGCGGATACTCGTCCGCAGTGAAACAAATCCACAAAAAACTTTTGTCATCTTTTAACAAAACATTGTACGGTGGTTTTTGATGACGAATCAGAGACGCTTCTTTCAAAAGCGCTTCCAAAACCGTTGGCGTTTCTATAAATCCGATCAATGCAATTTCATGAGCCACTTCTTCAATCGCGCGCGTCGCCCCACTCGCCCCCGCCCGAAAATACGAACTCACCCGCGATCGCAGCGACGTTGCCTTGCCCACGTACATCAGCGAGCCAACCGCGTCATAAAAAAAATACACACCCGGATTATCCGGAAGTTTAGCACGCGCGGCAACAGGGATCTTGGTGTTTGATTTCATGCAGGCGCATCATACCAAAAAAAAGACCGCCCATCGAGGGCGGCCATTTTTCTGCAATCTACAGTAATTGCTAGTACAATGCGACGTTTCTCCCGACCATTGAATCCGCGAATCGTGCCGTTCTGAATGAACGAACGATCAGCTTTTCAAGGTCATCGACGCGGATTTCATCAAATTCTTCGCCGCCTTTTTCAAGGGAGTTCCGAATCTGCTGAAGAATTGCGTCTGGCTTAACCAGCCCGAGCGCTACTTCGATCTCATCGATCAAATCGCCAATGCGATCCAATGATCCGAGAACCTCCTCAGCAACATCTTGTGTGATCTTACGGGCCGTTGCTGCACGCAGCGCTGCAATCTCTTCGTTCAGTTGCCCAAGCACCTCTTCTGCTTGTGACACATCTTCGTCAGCTACTTTTAACTTTTTGATTCGTGCGGTGTATTGCTTCACGCTTGCCTGCAATTTTCCAACTGCCGCACGCGCATTTGCAATTGAGGTGATGCCATTTGCAATATCTCTTGCTTCTTCAAGTGGTTCGAGAATGCTTGCATCAATGAAATCAAAGATGTCGTCTACTGAAACCGAACCGTCCTTGACCTGTGCGAGCGCTGCACGAGCATCAGCGACACGCTGAACCATGCGTTGCACCTGTTCTGTGTCATCAATGCCACGGCGTTTTGCCTGTTGCAATGCACCTTTTACCATTTTGTCGGTAACGGTCAGTTGACGATTCACCACCGCAATTGCCTTTGGCAAGCGGGACAACATCTCAAGTTTCGGGAACACTTCATTCATTTTTTCCGCCATGTCCGGAATTTGTTCCATGATGTCTCTCACTTCGTCATACGTTGTTGCTTTGTCAACCAGCTTTGCCATTTCAATTGCTTGTCTCAACAAATCAACTATCTCAGTGTCAACATTCACACCCTGCTTGGTCAACTTGTCAACCTGTTTCTTTTTCGCTTCAAGGCTGCGCAAGAACTGCTTTGCACCGCTCTTCATCTGCTGGAGCGCACGACGCTGCATCTTTTCGTCCATTTCACCCGGTGAGCCAAATGAATCTTGCAAGGCATCGCGCAGATCTTGCATGGTGTCCTGAAAATCTCGAAGTTTCTCCCATGCTGAACTGTCTGTCAGCTTCATGCCAGCCAATTCTTTTTGTAGATCCGCAATTTTTTTAATCAGCTCGTCGCTCTTATCTCGTTTTGCAATTCGCCCGAGTTCGTTCAATTCACGCACATATTGTTTGCGCATTCGCTCGATATCCCTGATCTCACGCGCAGTCAGTGGTCGGTTTTGAACTTCAACAGGCGGTTGATCAGGACCCGGCGGATACACGACGCTCGTGCCACAGGCCACGCCTTTTGGTTGGCAGTACCCCGTTCCCTTTCCTGAATTATCCGCGCACCAATTACCGCCGTTGTTCATGCAGTTCGTAATTTCATCTTTCTTCACTTCAATCGGTGGACACGATGCAAGAGTTGGTGCTTGTGAGCCGTTCGCACACATCACATAATTTTCAATTGGCGGACAGTTCTCAGTAATTTTTACCACCTTGCCACCTGAGCAAGTCTTAAATTCATTAATGACTTCAATCGGCTGTACCGTCGTGCTCCGACGAGGACATTTGTCGAATGAGGAAACAAACGTCTTGCCGTCTGGACAGGTCATTTGACCAGATGGTGAATATGTTTCACAGGTTTCGTTACTGCACCAACCGCCAGTTCCTGAATAATACTTGCACCACGATTTTCCCGCTTTTGAGCAATCAGCTTCTGTTGTTGGTGTTGCAGGACAGCTTGAAGCCGAGGGAACTTGCGTGTTATCCCAGCAGGTCATGTAGCCCGGTTTGTACGGTGCTGGACAAGTTCGGTTTGCACTTTGACACCATCCACTCGACATCGTGTACATGCCCGTTGATCCTGAACTGCTGTTTTCACACCATTTGCCATACATGTCTTCGCACGGTGCTTTCGTGTTTGGCCAGCCACCGCTATTCATCATTGGGGTGTCTGTTGGGCAGGTTGATCCAGTGGTTGCACACCATCCGCTTGAGGTCACCCCTCCTGACGTATAGGAGCTTACACACCACGTTCTTCCTTTTGCGGTACACGTGGCTTTATCATTCACCGGACAATTACCCGGCGTTGATGAGCACCAACCGGAGCCCATCGTGCTGCCTGATGTCGTTGGCGTGTAGGTGCTGTAGAAACACCATTCGCCACCTTGAGCCTTACACTCTGTGTCATTCGTTGCTGGGCAAGGACTTGCGCCATACGAGCACCATCCTGAACTTGTCGTTGATTTGCACCATTTCCCACCGCCCGTTGAACACTTACTCTCTTCTGAAATCGGTGTTGTTGATGTTGTGGTGTTTGCGTACGGACAGCTATCTGTACACCATGGCGAACCGCCGTATGGTGAAGAACACCAAATTTTATTCTGAGCCTTACATTCTGATTCAGTGTTTGCTGGACAAACGTAATTCTTATCTGCCTGACACCAGCCCGTTACACTTGACGTTGAATACGATCCAACAGACGTTGATGGTGCATATTTACACCATTTTCCTGACTGTGCTGAGCAATCTGCTTCGGTATATGCCGGACAAGTTGCGCTGCTGCCGTATGAGCACCAGCCACTCGCGCCATCAGAATTCTTGCACCATTTGTTGCCGCCACTGGTACATTTTTCCTGTTCAGACTGTGTGGTCGTTGTGGTTGTTGAATATGGACAGCTTGAGGTGCACCACGGTGAACCCCCTGTTGGCGAAACACACCATGTCTGACCCTGTGCTTTGCAGTCAGCTTCGGTGTATACCGGACATTTGTATGACGTGTCTGTCGACATTGAGCACCAGCCAGTGGCACCATCAGAATTTTTACACCACACATTTCCCTGCGCGGTGCAGTCTGATTGCGTGTATGCCGGACATTTCATGGTGGTGCTGTATGTACACCATCCCGTACCGCCACCGCTCTGTGGCAAACACCAGCTGTACCCTTGCGAGGTACAGGAGGCTTGTGGATCTTGCGTTGAGCTGGATGTGGTCTGTGCAGACGCGCTTCCAACTAAAAATGCTGCGGCACATAACACACCCATGAGCAGTGGGGCAATGCGTCGCAGCGAAAGTACTTGCAACATAACTTTTGAAATGAATAAAAATAACGAATTTGTGAATAGTATACCCCCTCACGTCTGATTGCGCTACTGCTTGTGGATAAACCGCGCGATTAATTCGATGTGTGGCGTGTGCGGAAACATATCCACTGCTTCCAGCGCCGTTAATTGATACACTTTTTGCAGCTCCACCATTTCACGCGCCAATTGTTCAAAATTGCAGGAGACGTATAGTAATTCTGGCGTTGGGTTTGCGCACAGCCACTCCACAACACGCGGATGCAATCCCATACGCGGTGGATCGATCACCACTGAATCTGGCTTAAATTTTTTGATAATTTCTGGACCACCACCGTCACCAGTTACCCACTCTTCCATTGAGGCTGCGGCAAATTCTGCTGCAACGTTGTTGACGCGGGCGTTTTCGCGCGCCAATTCAATCGCCGCTACGTCAAGCTCAACGCCAAAAACTTTTTTCCCGCGCGCTGCCAAGTCAATGCTGAAAAAGCCCATGCCACAATAGAGATCCAGCACACGCGCGCCGTGAACGTGCGCCGCAACGCGCTGCTGCAACAGAGCGGCACCGTCAGAATTTGTCTGAAAAAATGACGACGGAAAAATTTTGTAGGTGTAGTCATTAATTTTTTCCGTCAAAAATTGCGCGCCGTGGAGCAACCGCAGATCTTGCGGAATGGAAATGTCTGTAATCGTTGGATTAACCCCCCAATAAAGTGTTGTGCACGATGACTTAAGGCGGCGCACCAATTCTGGCCAGATTGCCGGATCGTGTTCAGCGCCACTCGTTACTACCATCACCATTCGTTCGCCGGTTTGCTTGCCTTCTCGGATCACGACATACCGAACGAATCCGGTGTAACGCACGTTGTTCCATCCTGCAAGATTGTGTGCAGTCATCCAATCTCGGACCAGCTGCAAAATTTCCGGCGTTTCTTTTGACAAAATAAAACATTCTTTGAGATCGAGCACGTCGCGCCACTTGCCAAATGGCTTGAGCCCAATTTCGCCGTTTTCGCCAACTGGGTAGTCCATGCGATTGCGATAGAACCATTGCTGTGGACTCGGGGTGATCGAGGCGATGTCGAGTCGTGCGGCAAGACCATTTTTTTCAAACGCCCGATTCACGAGCTGGCGTTTGAGCTCGAGTTGATCTGGATACGCAATGTGTTGCATAAGACAGCCACCACATTCCCCAAAATACCGGCATCGAGCTTTGATTTTGCTAAGTCCGATCGACAACTCATCGATTGCAGAAAGTTTCTCGCGTTTTGTCTTTTTCATGGCAAAACTGTATCAGATGTGTGATGATTATTCAATACCAACGAGTTTCAAATTTGTTATCCACAGCTTCGAGCAGACGACGACCCTTGACAGTGTTTTTGCGAGCGGTATAATCGCAGCAGTCATTCATTAATTTTACAACTATGACAAAGGGGGATTTTTTAGAGCTTATTCAGGGCGAAGCGTTCAAGGGTGCGGTGCAAGCGGCTGTTTCACCGCAATTTATTTCGCTGAGCGATGAAATGCGCGCATTTCGGGACGCAGTACTCACCCGAGAAGACACCACATGCAAGGAACTACACGCCATGCGAGATGAACTCGCCTCATTCAGCAACCACGTTCAACGCGTCGAACAACACGCAGGAATCGCATAAAAACCTGTCTTAAAACTACAGCACTTTCTTAAGATATTTTCCGGTCAAGCTATTTTTATTTTTGCTGACCGCTTCCGGCGTGCCCGTTGCAACAACGGTGCCACCTTCGTCGCCGCCACCCGGACCGAGATCAATAATCCAGTCTGCTGATTTGATGATATCAAGATTGTGCTCGATCACGAGCACGGTGTTACCGCGATCAACGAGCTTTTGCAAAATATCGAGCAGTTTTTGAATGTCTGCAAAATGCAATCCTGTTGTCGGCTCATCAAAAATATACAACGCGCGCCCGTGCGTCCGCTTGGCAAGTTCTGTCGCGAGCTTCACGCGCTGCGACTCACCGCCGGACAACGTTGGCGCTGATTGACCGAGTTCCAGATATTCGAGCCCCACCTGATTTAACATTTTTAATTTGTCATTGATCGCCGGAATATCTTCGAAAAATTTTTCCGCTTCTTCAATCGTCATTTTCAAAATTTGCGAAATATTTTTTTCCTTGTACGTCACCTCAAGCGTCTCGCGGTCAAACCGCGCACCCGTGCACACCTCACACGGAACCCATACGGTCGGCAAAAAATGCATTTCAATCGCAAGCTCACCATGACCTTCACAATGTTCGCACCGCCCGCCCGGCACGTTGAAACTAAATCGCGACAACCGATAGCCGCGCGCGCGTGCCTCTGGCGTTGACGCGAATAATTCGCGAATTGGCGTCCATGCGCCCGTGTATGTTGCCGGATTGCTGCGCGAGGTGCGACCAATCGCCGATTGATCGACCAAAATAATACGCTCAACATATTCGACACCACGCAATTGTTTGTGCTCACCGGTGGTGTCGTTTGTGTGGTTCAATCGTTTATTAATTGATTTGTACACAATGTCATGCACGAGTGTTGATTTCCCCGAACCAGAAACTCCGGTCACGCACACAAAACGGCGGAGTGGAATTTCGACCGCAATATTTTTTAAATTATGCGCCGTCGCGCCAATGACCCGCAACGTGTCATGAACTTTCTCGCGGCGCTTGAGGGGCAGCGCAATTTTTTTCTCACCGTTCAAATATTGTACGGTGAGTGATTTTGATTTTTTTTGAGCAAGTAATTTTTCCGTCGCGCCCTCAACCACAATTTCACCGCCGTGCACGCCGGCACCCGGACCGATTTCAACGAGATGATCAGAAACCCGAATGGTGTCTTCATCATGTTCAACTACAATGATCGTGTTTCCAATGTCGCGCAACTCGCACAATGTTTTGATCAATTTTTCATTGTCTGCTTGATGCAAACCGATCGTCGGTTCGTCGAGCACATACAGTGCGCCAACAAGGCGCGATCCAATCTGCGACGCAAGTCTGATGCGCTGTGCTTCCCCGCCTGACAGCGAACCGGCGAGACGCGCCAGCGTCAAATAATGGAGACCAACATTTAACAAAAATTGCAGCCGAGCCAAAATTTCGCGCATTGCCGGTTCGGCAATTTCGTGGCGTAACTCGTCGAGTTCGTCAAAAAACCAGCGTTCCAAAAATTTCTGCGCGTCGCGAATGGTGAGCGACGTTAGCTCAACAATATTTTTGCCGCCGATGCGCACCGCGAGCGCTTCTGGACGCAACCGCGCGCCGAGACACGCCGGACATTTTTTTTCTGAAAAGAGCGACTCAGTTCCCAGCCCCGTGCATATTTGACAGTTGCCGTAGGGCGAATTAAAACTGAACAAACGTGGTTCAATTTCAGGAAATGAAAATCCGTCGCGCGGGCATGCAAATGTTGTTGAAAAAATTTTTTCTGTTGTATCGGGAAACAAAATCGTCACCAGCCCACTGCTTTTGAGAAGTGCCGTTTCAACAGCTTCAGCAAGTCGTTGACGCTCTGATTTTTGTAAAGCCACGTCTTTTGATTGCGATATCCCGAGCACGGGAATCGTATCAACCACGACCTCAATCATGTGCTGTTCATACCGCCCCAGTTTGATCTGTTTTTTCAGCGAGTAGAGCGCGCCATCAACGCGAACTTCCATGAAGCCGGCGTTGTATAAGTCGTACAGCAGCTGATAATATTCACCCTTGCGACCACGGACAACTGGCGCGAGCAATTTAATTTCTCCCGATCCATTTTTTGGCAGCGCATCGATCACGAGCGACACAATTTGTTCGGCGGTCAACCGTTGAATTGGATCACCACACTGTATGCAATGCGGAACGCCGACACGCGCGAACAGCACACGCAAATAATCATACATTTCCGTAATCGTCGCAACGGTTGAGCGCGGATTTGCGCTGTGCGCTTTTTGGTCAATCGCGATGGCCGGTGACAACCCTTCGATTTCGTCAACGTCTGGTTTTTGCATGCCGCCGAGGAACTGACGCGCATACGCACTTAATGATTCGATGTAACGACGCTGCCCTTCGGCAAAAATAGTGTCAAACGCGAGTGACGATTTTCCGGATCCGGATAAACCGGCAAACACAATTAATTTATTGCGCGGTAAATCGAGACTGATGTTTTTAAGATTGTGTTCGCGTGCGCCGCGAATCCGAATGAAGTCCTGCATATGAATCGTCAAACCGCCGGACCTTTTTCAATGAGTGTCACGCCGCGCACGTCAAAATAAGCAAATGGTGACGCGAGAAAATCGCGCGTCCAATAGTAGAGACCTTGAGTGTACCACCGTTTGTCCGCACTGACGCCGTTCGCATCAACGCCGATCTTGTTGCACAAATACAGCGCACGCGGCAAATGAAACCGCTGCGTCACGAGTAGCACGTTTGAAAAACCTTTCACTTTCAAATTCGCACAGCTATCAAAAGTTCGGTATGCACCGCGATCAGCATAGATGACGTCATCAGGAACACCAGCGCGATTTAAATAGGACACCATCGCGCCAACCTCGTCAGATTTCCATGCGCCATCGTCACCCGTGACGATCAGTCCCATGACTTTTTTTTGCCGCAATAAATCGATAGCGGTGTCGAGACGATCCTGCAAGGCGACGTTTGGTTCACCTGTTTTCGTATCAATCGATGCGCCAAGCACGACGCCGTACACCGCGTCAGGCGCATCGGCCGCGAGAAATATGCGGTCTGAAAATGCGATGCGTACCTCACTCCCGAACGATACGATCAATACAATTGCAGCAGCAATTCCAGTGAGCGCGAACACAACAGCAGATCGCCGTACTACTTGTTTGGGTAACGAAAACTTCATGTGGGTAGTGTACTCTTTTTGTTCTGCTTGTTCAATTGTTTTTTGAGTGCCTGTTTGAGCGCCACAATTTCATCACGCAAAATCGCCGCAAGCTCAAATTGCAATTCACGCGCGGCCGTACGCATCTGCACCTCTTTTTCTTTCAATAGCTGTTCGATCGGTTTTCCACTTTCGACCAGCAAATCAAGTTGCGCCGCGGTTGACGGCTGGTCGCCATGCGCTGACGGCTTTTTGCGCCGCGCACGTGATGGATCCAAACCAAAATCTTTGATCAAATCGCGCACGGCTTTTTTGATCGTTTGTGGTGTGATGTGGTGCGCTTCATTATATGCCTGCTGTTTCGCCCGCCGACGATCCGTTTCCGCAATGGCGCGATTCAACGAATCCGTCATCTGATCTGCATATAAAACAACTTGCCCAGCCGCATTGCGCGCCGCACGTCCAATGGTTTGAATGAGCGCTGTTTCGCTGCGCAAAAAACCTTCTTTGTCTGCATCGAGAATTGCAACGAGCGAAACTTCCGGCACATCGAGACCTTCACGCAACAAATTAACGCCAACCAAAACATCAAAAACACCACGACGAAAATCTCCGAGAATTTGTATACGCTCAATGGTATCAATATCAGAGTGCAAATATTTGACGCGCACTTTTTTCTGCGACAAATATTCTGACAAATCCTCAGCCATTTTTTTGGTGAGCGTCGTCACCATCACGCGCTCGTCGCGCGCCGCACGTGCAACAACGCGCTCGATTAAATCTTGCACCTGCCCCAACTCTCCGGCGCGTGCCGTGACCGGACGCATGATAATTTCCGGATCAACGAGACCGGTTGGACGAATAATTTGCTCAACGACCTGCGCTGATTTCGTGCGTTCAAATGCGGCTGGTGTTGCAGAGACAAAAATTATTTGGCCAACGCGCATTAAAAATTCGTCGCCGGTCAACGGTCGATTGTCGCGACTCGATGGCAATCGAAAACCGTGATCAATCAACGATGTTTTTCGCGCCGAGTCGCCGCCTGACATTGCGCCGATTTGCGGAAACGTCACGTGCGATTCATCGATGACGGTTAAAAAATCTTTTGGAAAATAATCGAGCAGTGTGTATGGTGGTTCGCCCGGCGCGCGCCCGTCAAAATAGCGCGAATAATTTTCAACACCATTCACATATCCAATTTCACGAATCATGGTGAGGTCATAGCGCGTGCGGCGCTTCAACCGATCGGCTTCGACAATTTCGCCGCGAGATTCAAAAAATTTCAGTCGTTTCTCTAATTCATTCTGAATTTGTTGCAGTGCATGTTCGGTCTTAGAGGTATCGGCAAGATAGTGTTTTGCCGGAAAAATCCACGCGTCGCGCGACGTCCCGGCCACAGCACGCGTCACGAGATCAAACAGTTCGATGGTGCGGATCGTGCCACCGGAACCATCGATGCGGACGATGCGACCTTCTTCGATCGGTACAATGTCGAGAATCTCACCGCGCAATCGAAAGGTACCACGCATGAGCTCAACGGTCGTTCGTGTGAATTGCAACGCAATTAATTTTTTAAGAAGCGCCGCCCGATCAAATGCAGCACCAACTTCGAGATGCAACACGCTTTCGAGATAATTTTTTGGTGAACCCAATCCATAAATGCACGACACCGATGATACGATGATTACATCGCGCCGAGTGAGTAACGCTTGCGTCGCCGCGTGTCGCAAGCGATCGATTTCCTGATTGATCATCGCCTCTTTTTCAATGTAGGTATCGCTCCCCGGCATGTATGCCTCTGGCTGATAGTAGTCGTAGTACGACACAAAATATTCAACGGCACTTTTGGGAAAAAATTCTCGAAATTCATTACACAGCTGCGCGGCAAGCGTTTTGTTGTGCGCAATCACGAGTGTTGGTCTTTGTGTCTGTTCAATGACGCGCGCGATCGTGTGTGTTTTGCCTGTTGCGGTTGCTCCCCACAGGGTCTGCATCCGATCACCGCGCGTTACGCCGTTTGTCAATGCCAAAATCGCCTGCGGTTGATCGCCGGCAGGCTGATATGGTGCTTGAAGTTTAAATAGCTGATCAATCGGCACTTTTTTGGTCATATAATGGCCTGTTGAGTTGTTTCTTCTGGCGCGAGGGGTCAGCAACGCGCTTCAGAAACAGCTCAACAGGCCAATTGTCTAACAAAATGTCGATATGATCAAGCTCACAACTTAAACTTCAATTATCTGACCTGATCGCGCCGCTTCGCCATTGATGTGATGCCGTGTGCCGAGCAGACGCACAAATTCTTGCGCTGCCGGTGGATCCGCATGCACGACTGCAGCGCGCGCGGGGCGCGAAGGGCCACTCGCAATCCAACGCAACAGTTTTTCTTGATCCCCGTGTGCAGAATATGAATCAATGCGCGCGATCTCACACCGCACCGGAATCTGTTCACCATTAATCGAAACACTGCCCGGCCTCTCAACGATTTTTCGCCCGAGCGTACCTTCAGCTTGATACGAAACGAGCAACAACGTCGAACGCGGATCTGGCAGATAGCGCATCAAATGGTGCGTGATGCGCCCGCCAGACAACATGCCAGAGCCGGCGATAATTATTTTTGGATTTGGCGCGCTATTAATCAATTTTGATTCAGCAACAGAACGCGTGACGTGCAGCCCGGGAAAATCCAAAAAATCATCGCCGCGCTTCCACATCGCTGCAGCAGCAGTATCATAGTAATTGGTGAACCGACGATATAATTGATTCGCCGCAATGGCGAGTGGACTGTCCAGATAAATCGGCACATGGGGCAGCGCACGATCATGCTCAATGAGCGTGTTTAATTCGTACAAAATTTCCTGCGTGCGCTCAAGCGAAAATGCCGCGATCATGAGCGCTCCGCCGCGCTTGATCGCGTCAATAATGGTTGCGCGCAAATCTTCTTTGCGATTTTTGCTCGCCACGTGCAATCGATCGCCGTACGTTGCCTCGGTCACGAGCAGATCGCACGCAACGAGCGATTCGGTTTCGCGAATTATTGGCACGTTATCATTGCCAATATCGCCGCTGAATACGATGGTGCGATCGCCGGCATGCACCTCAATCCATGATGAACCCAAAATATGTCCGGCATCATGCAAAATAATTTTGACCTCAGGTGTGCATTCAATAACACGACCATATGGCACACCATGAATCGCCTGCATCGCCCGTGCAACGTCCTCGGCTTCATATAACATCAGGCGACCATGGCGCGTCAATTGGCCAGTCATGATTTGTAACATGTCATCCCACTGCAATTTGATGAGCTCCCCCGTTGGTTCTGATGCATACACCAGCCCGCGGTAGCCGCGATTAAACAGTTGCGGCACACGACCGCAATGATCAATGTGCGCGTGCGTCACGACCACTGCGGCAAGCGTCGTTGGATCAAATGGAAATGGCGCATGCGATCGCTCGTCCGCGAGTTCCGTGCCTTGAAACAAGCCGCAATCAATTAAAATTTTTGTAGCCCGATGTTCAATCATGAAACAGGATCCAGTGACTTCGCCGGCCGCACCAAAAAAATGAACTTTCATATGTGCTGGCAATTATACGCTATTTCTGATACACTATCGAACGCATATGCGCCAAAACGCTTCACAACAAACTGTTCAGATTCAAGAACCAACGCTCAAAGAATTTAAAAAGCGCAGCAGCGGCTGGCTGACCGGCAGTTGCGTCACCGGATCCGGCTGTGTCGTGCTCTTTATCGCCGGTGTCTATATCACCTTCCGCATTGTCGCAGGCAGCGGTCCGAATGTGCTCACGAATTTTCCGCAGGATTTTCCGCGCGACATTCCACAAACAAATCCTGACAAAATAATTAAGATTGTTGAAATCGGTGCAACGAATAAATCGCGCGCGCTGTGGATCGCAACGGCGTTGCCACGTTTGCTCGCGTCGCCGGTGCTCTCTGAAATTAATCCAGACGCCGCGATCACCGAGGAACGCGATTCTCTCGGACGCGTCACGTTTCACCGTGAACTCACCCGTGCAAATTATCTGTCCTATTTGGGAATGGATGGCGGGGGCGATGGAACAAAAACAGTGGTGGCAACGTGGAATGGGATCAAGGCATACCCGTCGATTTTGGCGGATTCAGTCGAAAAGCAAATGCTCAAAGCAAACTATGAAACGCGTACTGTTGAAAATGCCGGCGCAAACGCAGCCGCGTTCAGTTTTTCAAAAGGCACAACGAGCGGCATATTCCGCGCAATCGACAAGCAACCGGATGAATCGGGTATCGAGTTTGTTGAAATGATTGTGAATTATTAATCGAGAGCCCATCTCAAAATTCAGGCGATGACAATCCAACAACTGCTCAATCACACGTCGCACTCAATCACCACGGCAGCGGTGGTGCTCGGCGGCGCTTCACTTTTGAGCAAAGTTTTGGGGCTCGTGCGCGATCGATTGCTCACCCACACCTTTGGCGCCGGCGCCACACTCGACGCGTACTACGCTGCGTTTCGCGTACCGGATTTTTTGTATAACTTGTTGGTGCTTGGCGTGTTGTCAGCCGCATTTATCCCACTGTTTTCCGATTTTTTCTCGCGCGATCGAGAGCGCGCGTGGGAATTCATGAAT
>MFQD01000010.1:2775-3133 GCA_001782975.1 Candidatus Magasanikbacteria bacterium RIFCSPHIGHO2_02_FULL_50_9b | reverse complement strand
ATCGTCGGCGTGCTTGCGTTCGTTCCGATTTTTGGTATTCGCGGACTTGCCATTGGCGTTGTGCTCGGCGCGCTTCTCCATTTGTTAATTCAACTGCCCACGCTCGTATCTTCTGGCTTCCGGCCGCATGTTGTGTGGGGCTGGCACCACGCAGATGTACGATCACTCATGCGCCTGACGGGTCCGCGCATGATCGCGCTTGCGGCAGCACAAATTAATATTGTGATTTTAACGGTCTTCGCGTCAACGCTTGGCGACGGCGCGGTCGCGGTGTTTGATCTTGCAAATAACATTCAGTCGTTCCCCATTGGAATCATTGCTATTTCATTTGCGGTGGCAGCGTTCCCGATCATGAGTG
>MFQD01000010.1:0-2683 GCA_001782975.1 Candidatus Magasanikbacteria bacterium RIFCSPHIGHO2_02_FULL_50_9b | reverse complement strand
TCGGATTTTTCAGCCTCGGTATGCTCGGTCAGTCGCTCGTGCATGTGTTAGCGCGCGGATTTTACGCGATCAAAGATACGCGCACACCGGCGATTATCGGATTATCGAGCGTTGTGCTGGGAATTATTTTGGCGTTTGCGTTTAAGGGTTCGCTCGGCGTCAGCGGACTCGCACTTGCGGTTGCCGTGCAGTCGTCGGTCAATGCCGCAGCGCTCTGGTTTATGCTGCATCGTCGCATCGGGTCACTTGCGAGTGATCACACATTGCATACGTTGTATAAATTGAGCATCGCCGCACTTGCAATGGTTGGGGTTACGCAAGGTTTAAAAATTCCAATCGCATCGATTGTTGACACGCACACATTTGTCGGAATTTTTTTGCAAGCAGCTGGCGCATCGCTCGGCGGGATTATTGCGTTTTTGGGAATTGGATTATTGTTAAAAATTGAAGAAATTTTTGGAATGGTTGATGCGCTGAAAATTCGCGTGAAGAAGGTGGCAAGTGTGTTGCCGATTGATGTGAGTGATGTGAATGCACAGCACTAGTTGCTGTACGGAGTTTTCTTTGGTTCAGGAACACACTGCAGAAATGAAAAATTTCCTTGTTCGTCCTCGTCGCATGAATCAATTTTATGTTACGCATAAAAAAACTCATGCGACTGCGGGTTTCCCTCACCGAAGAAAACTCCGTACGACAATTACTGCAGTCTGCTAATACATTCGGATGCCAAACCACGAAGCGACAGTCTGCCCGAGTCCGCCGAGTCCTTGCATGCGATACACTTGAACGCAAATGATGATGAATGCGATGACGCCAACCACACTCCCAATCATCATGCGCATGCTGGAAAATTTCATCTGAAATTTGCTGAGTGGGTCGAGTTGCGGCGGTTGCGGTTGTTTTGGTTGGGGCTGGTTCATAGTGTAAAGAATTATAGCATAAAAAAATCACCGTCCTCCCCGAGCGATTTTGTCAACCCCTTGACGCTCACACCGTCATGGGTTATAGTTGCCCCAGTGCTTGATGTGGGTTCGCCCAATTACGGCTTTCCGCTGTTGCCAAGCGCTAACAAAAAACTGCTCACAGAGCAGTTTTTTGTTTAATCTTCCTCGGGGTTGCCGAAATGATATGTTCGTTCACCTACAACACCGCCTCCCCAATATGGAATGATGCTCCAGAAAATATATTGTCCGCCGTCAATTTGCTTTACAATTACACGCACACGGATCTCATCAAGAATCGCAACAAATTCATAAAACATGCAGCCGACCACCATCCATTGCGTACGTGAATTACCGCACTGTTTCCCATATTCCTCCCTTAATATGTTAGATGCGCTATTTTTATCACGCGGGCAAATCTTTGTCAAAAAAAATCACCGCCCTCCCCGTGCCGCCGTGTGGTGGTTTGGGGAGGACGGATGTTGCGAACGTGCAGCGCGCTACTTGGCCAGCACTTTGAATGCCATTGCCGCGATCAGAACGCCGATGTTCAAGAGCAGTGCCGCAATGGACTTGCGATACCCCTCGAGGTAGCGCTCACTGCAATCGCTGCCGCAGTTGACGGTCATGCGCGCGCCCTCGGCTTCATGGCGGGCACGCAGCGTGAACCACACCATTGCCGCCACGCTGAACGCGAGGACTTCAGGTGCGTTGATGCTTGCTCCCCGAACCATGATGCCTTCGCCGTCGTGTGGCGACGGGAGCATGAGGGCGACGAGTGCGCCGACATTCGACATCCCCAAGGCAACGTCTACCAGGAACACCACTAATGCTACGAATCCCTTGTCGCTAATGTGCTTCTTCAAGTGCACGTGCTCCGTCGGTACGGTGCTGATGGTGTCTGCTCCAGAAGTATTTGCTGACATTCCACTCATTTGAACCTCTCAACTCTCCCGCACGCGGGCGATTTTTCATTATTGAGGCCGCAGCATTCGCTGTGGTACGTGAGAACCACGATAGCAAAAAAAAAAGATTTTGTCAATCCCCACCGCTCAATTAAGCCAAAAACCTTGCCATTTTCGCGCCGCGCCAGTATAATCAAATAAAATACGGCTTGACACGCAGTCATTTTTAATGGAAACTTACCGTAGCTATATGCGCCTCAAAAATCGAACAATTTACACGGCTGCACAGATGCTTCGTCGCTGGGGTGTTTCGTTTCATGAAACCTCGGACCTACGCGTGCAAAAAATGCAGCGAGAAATCCGCGCAGTTGGCGGCACCATTGAATTTGCGATCGAGCAATTTCCCGATGGCTCATGGACCGCCGAATCAAAAAATATAGACGGTATTATTACAGGAGGGCTGACAACACGCGACATGGCGTCTTTGATCAAGGATGCGGTGTTCACGTATTTCGGCATCCCGCCGCACCTGTGCACCGATGCACTGCTTCGTGCCGGCGATGAACCGATTACGTCAACACAGCGCGTGTATGTCTAGCCGAAGTTTTTCTGACATTACTCAAGCGCAGTGGCTCCGCGCATGCTTGAAGCTCGGTCTTTTGATTGAAACCAATTCTGGCAAAGGCAGTCATGCTCGCGTAGAGCATTCAGTGACGCACGCGAAATATACTATTCAACATTCACTCCACAAATTTATCAACATCAAAATTTTCAAAAAAATGCTCGAGTGGGGTTTTGACGAAGAGCAAATTTGGGATGCGTTGAAATAAAAAAAAT
>MFQD01000009.1 GCA_001782975.1 Candidatus Magasanikbacteria bacterium RIFCSPHIGHO2_02_FULL_50_9b | reverse complement strand
CGCTCGAATGCATTAATACCGAATTCACCCCCTCGTATTTGGGCAATTCAAGATGCAGGTTTCGGGCGGAGAGGAAGGCATTAATACACCCCCTCGCATTTTTGAGCTCTATAACGATATACAAAAATATTCTTTGCAGGCATTGAACGATCAATAAGAATTATGATAAGCTAATGATGCACCAAACCTAAGCACGAGAAGAATTTTTTTAATTGCCGTCTCGGACAAACACTTTGAGAATTCTTCTCTTTGGGTTTGGTGCACCGGGGCGGCAATTTAAGTTTTAATAAAAAGTAGATTGCGGAATTTCGCTGGCGTCAAGATGAGTAATGTTTTGCAGCACTGCAAATGTTATGAAATCTTAACGGCAACAAATTCCGCAGCGACTTTGTAACCATATTTATATGGATCAAAAATTCTTTTTGTATGCTCGCAAGTCTACCGATGTGGAAGACAAGCAGGCTCTATCAATCGAAGCACAACTCACTGAACTGCGTGCTTTTGCTAAAAAAGAAAATATCTTCATTACCAAAACTATCGTAGAAAAGAAAACTGCAAAGGTGCCCGGCCGCCCACTTTTTAATGATATGTTGAATCGGATTGAAAAAGGAGAAGCTGATGGTATTCTTTCATGGCATCCAGATAGACTGGCACGCAATTCCGTGGATGGTGGCAGAATTATTTATCTTCTTGATACCGGAAAACTGAGAGCGCTTAAGTTTCCACAATTTTGGTATGAAAACACGGCACAAGGAAAATTTATGCTCAATATGGCTTTTGGGCAAAGCAAGTATTATGTTGACTCTCTTTCGGAAAATGTGAAACGAGGATTGCGCCAAAAAGTTCGTAACGGTATTTATCCAAGCCTTGCTCCGATTGGTTATATCAATGATGTAAGAAAAAAGTCTGTGGCGGTTGATAGGAAGCGTTCAGTAATTGTTCGCGAGGCTTTTGAGCTTTATGCCAAGGGCAATTCTGGTTTGCGGGATATTTCAAATTTTTTTGCACAAAACGGGGTGCTTTCGGGTGGCGGGAGAACTTTGAATGGAGAGAAATGTCAGGGTGCTAAACCTTTTAAATTAGACCGCATTACCTTTATTCTTTCCAATCCTTTTTACTACGGCCATTTTCGGTACGGCAAAGAAGTGTACGAGGGTAAACACCAACCCATTATTTCCAAGAGCCTTTTCGATCAAGTACAGGTTGTATTGAAAAGGAGAAGTAAACCACAATATAAACAGAAAAACGATCCACAAGCTTTCTGTGGCCTGTTGAGCTGTGCCACGTGTGGTATGGGTATAACAGCCGAACACAAAATAAAACGGCAGAAGAATGGCAATGAGCATTTTTACACGTATTACCACTGCACCAAGAAAAATAAAGCTATAAGGTGTTCGGAACCGTGTGTTCGTGCGGAGGTGTTAGACAGTCAGTTATCCTCACTTATTGAAAAATTTTCTTTGCCTGAAGATTGGGCAAGCCAGCTAAATTTAATGTTAGAAAAAGATGAAAATCTTGGCGCCCAATCTTCGGCTGCTTTTGTTCAAGAGAGCAAAGAAAAAATAAGTGCTCTTTCACAAAAGCTCCAAAGACTTCTTGATAGCTATTTGGATCAAGATATTGAGCGTGAAGTTTACCTTGAAAAGAAAGCTGCGTTCATGTCAGAAAAGAAGTCTTTGGAGGAAAGAAGTGTTACTTTGCAGGAGCAACAGACGGGCTGGATCGAACCGCTGAGAGAATGGATAAAAGAGGCTCAAAATGGAACAAAAATCGCTCGGGGGTGTGATTTAATGCCGAAAAAGTCTATTGCAAAGAAATTGTTTGGATCGAACCTCTTCCTCTCCGCCCGAAACCTGCATCTTGAATTGCCCAAATACGAGGGGGTGAATTCGGTATTAATGCATTCGAGCGAGGGGGTGAATTCGGCTCAAATAAACAAAATTCCCCAACCAATGGAGGGGAATTTTGTCGCGTCATTTGAAGGAAAAAATCCGTGGGAAACCCTGTTATTTACAAGGCTATTGGTCGGAAAAATCCCTGATTGTTTGATTTTGGTAGCCCCACGGGGAATCGAACCCCGATTTTCAGGATGAAAACCTGATGTCCTAACCATTAGACGATGAGGCCAAGTGAGAATCATCAGCCGCGCTTGCGCGGACGATTTTCGTCCCCTAGAATATCACGCCGCTTGCCGACGGTCAAACAGGAATGGCGCCCAAGCCAAATTTTTGCTACCATACACTCATGGAAAAATCCGCCGTCCGCCGCCGCGCGTACCAAATAATTATCGCCATTGCCGCGCTTGGTTTTTTGGTTGCCGCATACGCAACTGTTTTGCATTTTCAAACTGGCCCCTCAACGCTGTGCAATTTGGGCGAAGGATTTGACTGCGACAAAGTCAACCGTGGCGTGTATTCCGAAATGTGGGGCGTCCCCGTGTCCGTGCTCGGCATGGCGGGGTACGTGATCATTGCGCTGCTTGCGCGCGAGTTGCTGGCGTCACCGCGCCGTCGTCTCAAAATTTTGCTCGCCGCGTCAATTGCATTTGCGCTCGGCTTCAGCGCACATCTTGCATGGATTTCAAGTGCGTTGCTCGCGACGTGGTGCATCGTGTGCATCGCTTCGTACACATGCACGGCCGCGCTCGCCGCCGTGTTTGCATGGGGGGAGTGGGAGTGATAGTATTGTTTTATGACGCTGTCCCGCACCACCGCCCTCACAACCCTTGCCGCTTTTTTGTTTTTGTTCGCGATTGTGAGTAATTTGTATCAGCCGACCATGGAATTTAATCTGCACTGCACCGTGCACGAGCGGGTGATCGAAGTGTTTGGTGGCGTATGCGAGGGGACAGCAATGGGATTGTTCACTTCAATCGCCGCATTTTTCACCGCCGCAACAATATTATTTTTTGCACTCGCGTGGTGTGTGCATGTATTTGCCGATGCGGCCAACGCCATAATTTCTCCGCACGCTGCGCGCGCTTTTGTTTTCGCCTCGCCCCCACATCATTTACAAAATTATTATCATCACGGCATTGCGCAAACGCGCAGATTTTGGTGAAACAGGGGACGCCCGTGCCGCAGTAAGCGGCGTTCGACGTTATTCACTAACTTTCTGTATGCGTACACATCTTATTAAAATTGCACAACGTACGGCTGCGATGTTCGCCGCAACAATCGCGGGCACGGCCATACTCGGTGCGCTCGCGTTTGGGACAAACAACACCATCGCACAAACGCTCTTGCCAGAATTAATTCTTCTCGCGCTTTCCATCTCCGTCATCACCGTGGCAATGCATCAAGTGCTGGCGTACGAATCAGAACTGCCGTGCATGTCCGGCATGATGATCGGCATGACCACCGGCATGCTGTCCGGTTTCTTGATCGGCTTTTTGGTTGGCGCCACAAATGGAATGTTCGTTGGTTCGCTTGTTGGCATTGCGGCCGGCGCGCTCTCTGGCGCGCTTGTTGGCCGATGTTGCGGCATCATGGGCGTCATGGAAGGAGTGATGGCCGGTCTCATGGCCGGCACCATGGGTCCGATGCTCGCCGTCATGTTGCTGGCGGACAATTATCGCGCCTTCTCGTATCTGTTCGTTGCTCTGTGCGTTGGCGTGTTCGGTGCGCTGTCTGTGTTTGTTGAACGCGAATTTCGCACGCTCGGAAAAACGCATGCTGCCGCGCGCAACACAACAACATTGGCGCTGTGGTCAATCGCGGTCACGACGCTCATCATGCTCATCATGATGCTTGGGCCACACGGGCCGCTCACCATACTCACCGGCGTATGAAAAAAAATAATTCAGGTTCGTTCTGGTTGGGTGCATTGCTTGCGGTCATCATCATGTTTGCGTTGGTGCGATTTGGCATGTCGCTCGGCAACTCATCAGGTGGCACAGCAAAAAATTCTGGCGGCGGCGCTGCAGCAGTGCAAGCTGATGGCGTCCAGCGCGCGACCATCGGCTTCTCCAACAAAACATTCAACTATGATCCGTCCGTGATTCGCCTGAAGCGCGGCGTGCCGGCGGAAATTACGCTTGCACTGGACGTACCCGGTTGTATGGGTGTACTAATAAGTCGTCCGCTTAACATTCAACTAGAAGCCGAAGCCGGAAAAAATATCGCACGATTCACGCCAGAAAAAACTGGCACCTTTTCGTTTTCGTGTCCCATGGGCATGGGAACGGGAAAAATAATTGTCGAATAAATAAAAAATATGCAAAAAATCACATTGCCACTCAAAGGAATGCACTGCGCTTCGTGCGTTATGAAAATTGAAAAAGGATTGCGCGCGAGCGACGGCGTCACCGACGCAAACGTCAATATTGCCACGGAAAAAGCAACGGTCACGTTCGACGAATTAAAAACCGATGCGGAAAAAATTAAACAGGCCGTGCGGGAGACGGGGTATGATGTGTACGAATAAAAAAATGACCGACGTCCACATGGTGTGTGAGCGTCGGTTTCGTCACTAGAATTCCACGAGAGCGGGACCGTATTGGCTCGGTTCGTGCACCACAACCGATTCCATGAATTTCGCTGCGAACAATTCATCGAAGTACCGTACGACGCGCAGGGGGTCGTCTTCAGTAAAATACGAATTTGCGGGAGTGATGATGCGAAACACCGCGGTGTCACGATCTTCGCACGAGACGAACTGACTCTCGAGGTGCATCAGGGTCGGCTCTGAGTCATTCTCGATGAAATACAACCACTCCACCGTGATTTGGTTGTAATCAACACGCAGTTCGAGTTTGACTGTACGACGTGTCCGCCAGATGGTAATGCGCCGAACACCAAACGGATTCCACGAGTCCTCGCGGATCTGGAGACCATTCAGGACTTGAGCGCTCGCATCAATCCTCCCGAGTTCAATATCCCAGTTGTTGCCGGACAAACGAGTCATCTTCCCCTGCTTGTCGAGCTGTGGCCGCACCTCGGTGTACGTCATCCCGAAAAACAGTTGCCACCACAATGCAGAGACGACGCGGTCAATGCGCATCTGTGATTTATTCACGTTGCACCTCCATTGGAGGATACATTATTCAAATTCTGTTACACTGTCAACTATGAACCCCCATATGAAAATGTCCGCCTCCGAACACGCGGAGCATCTCAAACAATTAAAGGCCTCTGAATATAGCGCGCTGAAAATCAAAGTCATCATCAGTTTGGTGCTTGGCGGCGTGGTTATGCTGCTGTCATTTGCCGATATGTTTGGCGTGGAAGCGCTCGCGCCGCAAACAAATAGTTGGATACAATTTGTGTTCAGTGCCGTGGTTTTGGCGTGGGCCGGCGCGCCGATCATGAAATCTGCGTTCACGGCGGCGCGATACAAGTCCGTGAACATGGATACGCTCATTGCCATTGGCACCATTGCCGCGTTTGCGTTTAGCACAGCGGTGTTGGTGTGGCCGCAAAAATTCGTGGCCGCCGACGGCGCGTTGCCAATTTATTTTGACACGGCCGCGGTTATCATCGCATTAATTTTGCTTGGCCGCTTATTAGAGGCGCGCGCAAAATCGCAAGCCAATGATGCGGTGCAAAAATTAATCGGACTGCAGGCAAAAATGGCGCATCGGTTGAATGGCGAAGCTCAAGAAGAAATTTCTGCGGACGCAATTCAAATTGGTGACATCTTGCTGGTGAAACCCGGCGAAAAAATTCCTACAGACGGCGAAGTTATTTTTGGCGCCAGCTCACTCGACGAATCTATGATGACGGGCGAACCAATTCCGGTTGAGAAAAAAGTAGGGGACAGCGTCATTGGCGCAACGGTCAACGGCACCGGCGTGTTGCACATTCGCGCCACAAAAATTGGGAGCGAAACCGTGCTCGCGCACATCATTCAGTTGGTGGAAGAGGCGCAGGGCTCGCGTGCGCCCATCCAGCGCATGGCGGACTTAATCGCCGGATATTTTGTACCGGTTGTGCTGGTGATTGCGGCGTTGACCGCAGCGCTGTGGTGGTTTGTTGGACCGGAGCCGCGTCTCATTCACACGCTCGTGCAGGCCGTTGCAGTACTCATCATTGCCTGCCCATGCGCGTTGGGGCTCGCCACGCCAACGGCAATCATGGTTGGCACGGGGCGCGCGGCATCGCGCGGCATTCTGATTCGTGATGCGGAAAGTTTGGAGACGGCTGGCAAACTAGACATGATTGTGTTCGACAAAACCGGCACCGTAACCGAAGGTAAGCCGTCAATTGTGGCAATTGAAACGCACGGCGAAATTTCAGAAGATGAATTGCTCGCACTCGCCGCGTCTGTTGAACACAATTCAGAACATCCACTTGCAACCGCAGTGGTTGCGGCAGCAGCGGCGCGAAATATAAAATTGCAAATCGCGATTGAGGTGAACGTCACGCCGGGCGGCGGACTTTCGGCAAAAATAAATGGGGCACACATTCACGTTGGTTCGCCACGATTCATTGAATCACAAAACATCACGTTGCCAACGCGCCGCACACAAAACCCAGCAGCCACCATTTTGGCCGTTGCAAAAAATGGCGTGTGCGTTGGGTTTTTGTATGCCGCGGACAAAATAAAATCAGATGCGCAAGATGCAATCAACGAAGCGCGCGCGCTTGGCATTGAGCCCGTCATGTTAACCGGCGACCACGAAGGCGCGGCGCGAGCCGTTGCCGAAGAATTGAAAATCACCTCGTGGCGCGCGTCGCAATTACCGGGCGACAAATTAGAATTCATTAAACTTCAGCAAGCGTACGGCAAAAAAGTCGGCATGGTTGGCGACGGCATGAATGACGCGCCGGCGCTGACGCAAGCGACCGTCGGATTTGCGCTTTCAACTGGTACAGACATAGCCATTGCAGCAGGCAACATCACACTGCTCAAAGGCGATCTCAAAAAAGTTGCGGACGCGATTTTGATTTCGCGCGCCACCATTCGCGTCATCAAACAAAATTTGTTCTGGGCGTTCATCTACAACGCGCTCGGCATTCCGGTTGCGGCCGGCGTTTTGTTTGTGTTTGGCGGACCGTTGTTGTCGCCAATTATTGCCAGCGCTGCAATGGCGTTCAGTTCAATTTCAGTGGTGATGAATTCGCTGCGACTCAAGCGCTCATAAAAAAATGTCCCCGAGCGCGCCACAAGGGTGCGTTCGGGGTCAGCGGTTCGTTTCGGCTTGTGGGCGTTCATGTGAGTAAAGCATCGGCAGCACCCAAAGTCCGAAAAAGTATGCGCCGGCGTAGCAGCATGCCAGAATCATGTTTGAATCACGACGAAGTACAAAGGATTTCGCTTCGTGATCCACATCCATGTACAGGTAGCGCAGATACAGGCACCAGATTATGTCGAGCACCACGGAGAGCAGAAACCAAAGCAAGAATCGTCCGGCAAGCTGGATCCGTATCCAGAGCGTGACACCGTTATTCTTTTCGGCCGCTTCATCATACGATATTCCCGCGTGGTATCCCGTCTCTGCTGAATACGTCATGATGAGAAACATCCCCAGCCATTCTGACACGTAGTACAGGCGATCTGTTGCCAGATCGATCGCTGTGGTAATCGGTAGTCCGATTATCATGATCATCGCAAAGACAAAGAGCCGATACAACATGAGAACCTCCTTGGATTCGAACTTGACGGTAACATGAATCTGAGATACTGTCAATGCACTCGCAACATGATTTCTATGAAAAGAATATTTTTTTTCAGTTTTTTAATACTCACGCTTGGCATTGGTTGCACGCGCGTTCCAGAATCGAGTGTGCCGATGGTTGTTACCACAATTGTTCCACTCACCAGTATCACACAAAATTTACTCGCCGGCGTCGCCGACGTGAAAACAATATTGCCAGCCGCGGCTGAACCGCATGAGGTTGTCCTTTCCACGCGTGAATTACAAATACTGCAAGATGCAGATTTGATACTGACCTGGGGGCTCGGGCTTGATGATTGGGCAACCCGAGCAACGGCAGCGACCGAGAGCCGAGCGCCAAAATTAGTAGCAACAACATATTTAAATTTACCCGCCGGAACGGACGATCCTCATGCATGGTTGTCGCCGCAGCGTATGCTGCAAATCGTCAGCGGACTCGAAGCAGGTCTGGTTCGCCAATTCCCGGACGAACGCGAACGCATTTACGCAAACACAATTGAGTACCGTGAAAAAATGGCGCGACTTAATTCAGATTTTCATTCTCTTGCAGAATTACCGAATCGTGACATCGTAACACTGCACGACGCGTTCAACTATCTCGCGCTCGATTATAATCTCCGCATCGTTGCCACGATTCGTGATCTGCCAGAAGACAATCCATCGCCTGCGGATATTGCGCGAGTGATCACGATATTAAAAAAATATCCGAACGCCGCGTTGTTTGGCGAATCAGAAATACATCCAGCAATTCTCGAGACCATTGCGCGTGACACGGGGCGCACGGTGTACACCCTCGATCCGCTTGAAATTGCAGATGCGCAACCCGACACCTATCTCGCGACCATGGAAAAAAATTTGGCGAGCTTGCAGCAAGCACTCCGCAACGCGCAATAGTGGCATTGCAATTTTGGACTAACCCTCATATACTGCGTGGCATATATGGCACACCCATATTTGTTTGACAATCAGAACCGTGTCGAATCGCTGTCGGATATAGTCGGGGAGGGCGAGCTGCCGGTTGATGTTGCGGAAACACCGGATACCCTCATTGTGGTGGCGCCAATTCCGGGTGTTGATCCTGACAAAATCGAGATTCATCTTGATGGCGATGTTTTGACAATTCGCGGCAGCCGAACGCGCGAGCTCGTTAAAACTGCGGAACATTTTTATTCAGAAGAATGTTTTTGGGGTGATTTTTCTCGCAGTGTGATTTTGCCCGTTGAGGTCAAAGCAGACGAAGCAGAGGCGCGCTTCAAAAATGGGATGCTCACGCTCACGATTCCAAAACAAACAAAGAGTCATCACATTCCAATTGTTGTTGTCGATGAAGAATAATCAGTGGTCAGTTTCAAAAAAAGTTGGCGTAGGTCTTGGCGCGTGCGCTGCTGTTTTAATTATCGCATTCAGTGTTGGCGCATTTGTTGCGTCTGCACAAACCTTCGATACGTTTCCGGAAGAATTTTTTATTGCTGATATTGCCGTTGGTGGAAAAACGTTGGCAGAAGCGCGCAGCGCGATTCAACAGCGCATCAACACAATCACCAAGAGTGGTGTCTCGGTCACGATTGCAGATCACGGAACATACACACTGCCGGTCATGCCTGATTTTATCGATGCAGAGCAGACAATCGTGGCGGCAAAAAATGCGGTGCAGCGCGGTGCAATTTTGAAACAAATACGTTCGCTTGTCGGCGCAGCTGCCCGTGTAGACGTTTCGTTTGAACTTGCGGAGGACGTTACAGAGCGGGGCGTAACGGCTGAAATTTTGGATCAGTGGCAAGCACCACTTAAAAAACCAGCTGATGCGCGATTTGAAATTGCTGATGGCGTCGCGCATGTGATTCCGTCGGCAAAGGGCGAAGCGATCAATGAGTCGTTGTTGGCCGAGACATTTGAAATCGCGCTGGCAGCCGGTCAGACGCGCATCGCTGCCACGATTGTTGAACGCGAACCTTTGATCACAACGCGTATTGCCGAACAACTGCTGCCGCAACAGCAGGCACTTGCGTCAGAGTTGACGCGGGGGCGCACCGTGACGATTCAAGGAAAATCTTTTGCAGTTTCATCTGCTGATTTGGTAGCACTACTCCAGCCGCGCACGGTCGACGACGCCGCAACGGTCAGCATCGATTCGCAGATGTTGCACACAATTCTTGGAAAATCGCTTGCAGCATTCGAGCAAGAGGGTCGTGACGCGATATTCACCTATGACGGAAAAAAGGTGACAAAATTTGTGGCGCCGCAAAAAGGGATTTCTGTTGATTGGGAAAAACTGGCAACTGATTTGTTTGCATCGTTGAGCACAACAACAGCCACCGTTCCGGTACACACGATTGAAGTTGATCCAGATGTGGCGCTCGGCGAGTTGAATGATTTGGGACTCAAAGAAATTATCGGTATCGGTCGGTCAAATTTTTCTGGCTCGCCAAAAAATCGTCGTCACAATATTGCCGTTGGCGTGGCGTCACTCAAAAATATTTTGATCCCACCGGGACAGGATTTTTCGTTGATCAAAGCACTTGGAACGATTGATGGGTCGACCGGATATTTGCAAGAACTGGTGATTAAGGAGAATAAAACAATACCAGAATTTGGTGGCGGCTTGTGTCAAATTGGCACCACGACTTTCCGCGCCGCAATGGGCGCTGGGTTTCCGATTGTGGAGCGTCGCAACCATTCCTATCAGGTGCGTTATTATTTTGAAAATGGACGCTCGGGCACTGATGCAACAATCTATGATCCAAAACCTGATTTCAGATTTAAAAATGACACCGGACATTGGGTGTTGTTTGATCCGCGCATCAAAGGTGATGAACTCGAGTTCGTGTTTTGGGGAACGTCAGACGGCCGCATTGCGAAACGCACTATTCCAAAAATTTTGAGCACCGCACCACCACCGCCAAAAAAAATGATCGAGACGCTCGACTTGCCGGTAGGGCAAATCAAGTGCACGGAAAAACCACATGCCGGTGCCACGACAATTTTCACCTACACCGTTGAGCACACGGACGGTACGGTCAAAAAACAGGATTTTAGCAGCTATTACAAACCATGGGGCGAAGTGTGTTTGATCGGTGTGGCGGCATTGACCATGCCTCTGGCTGACGGAGAAACGCCGACTGGCACTGCACCGACTCCCACACCAGAAATCACGCAAAACCCAACAATAATCACGCCAGACGCCGCAGGATCGACCGGAAATTAGACAAAAATCAATCTATCCCCATACTGACCCTTGACACAATCCTTTTCATCAGGTATATTTAGTCGTTACAAGGCTCCCCCAAAGGTTCCTGTTTAACAACTCGCGCTCACGACAAGCATGGGGACTTGTTGTATGGGGAATTCGGGCTCCGGCTCGAATCCACCAATAACAAGTCTTCTTGAGCGCGAATTATTGAACAGGAATTTTTTATTTGCTGTGCTATACTACCCTCACTATTTTGTTTTTTTGTATGAAAATGGAATTGGGGATAGGGCTGCGTCAATCGGTATCGATAGAACAATCGATTGCTCAGAGGCTTGAGGTGCGCCAGCAAATTAATCTGAAAAATTTTGATGCAATTGAGCGTGGTGTTGTCGGCGATCCGAACGATTTGTTGGAAGGCGTCATTGCATACACCGTGAGTCAGATGCCGAATGAATCAGTGAGGCATGGCGTTGCCGAGGTGCTCGCTGAACCGTCGTTGCGCGCCGCGCTTTTGTACAATGTA
>MFQD01000008.1:14446-20789 GCA_001782975.1 Candidatus Magasanikbacteria bacterium RIFCSPHIGHO2_02_FULL_50_9b | reverse complement strand
ATCACCGGCTTTGGCGCCGGCGGTTACAGCATCACAGCCGAGCAGCAGGTTCTCAGTCTGCAACACATTGCAAATGAACTCATCGGGTTTGCGGTTGGTGTTTGGTCATTCGGTGAAACACAGTCATTCCTCATTCGATTCTCGCAACACTACTGGTTTATCATGGTGTGGATCATGGTGTTGGTCGCGCTCGGGCTCGGGCAGCGCGCGCGATATGATAAAAAATTTCGTGCTGCATGTATCGG
Organism: Candidatus Magasanikbacteria bacterium RIFCSPHIGHO2_02_FULL_50_9b; assembly: GCA_001782975.1. Taxonomy (GTDB): domain Bacteria; phylum Patescibacteriota; class Patescibacteriia; order Magasanikbacterales; family 2-02-FULL-50-9b; genus 2-02-FULL-50-9b. The sequence goes on along the minus strand of MFQD01000008.1, from coordinate 20,544 downwards.
TCTGTGTGCAACGCTCACGCCGACGCTCATGTTGTCGATTCCGATGATTACGCCAGCTGCGTCGCTTGGCGAACAGCGATACTGGTTTGCACCGTCCTTTTTTATCGTGCTTCTACTCGCACACAGTAAGGCGCGCGTGTTCATTATTTTTTCAATTCCGCTTATTGCGATTTTTGCGTTTGGTACGGTTCAAAATACGCAGTATTTTCAGCAAGCAGCGCGCTATCGTGATCAGCTGCTTGCAACATGGCGCACCAATGAACGACAATTTTCAACCGCGGAAATTTTTGGATTACCAGACACCTGGCATGGCGTTCATTTGTTCGCGTCGCCTTTTTTTGAGCACGCATTGCAATACCACAAATTGATGCAGCCAAAAAAAGTGAGCGCGTGGTATCAGTGGTGCACTGCGTCTTGCATATCGCGGCCAGCAACGACGCATACCACGCAAACAGAGACGCTCTATGAATCCAATGAACCCCGCATTTTTTCACAGAATTCGCGTGGCTTGCGATACAGCATTCGTGTTCAAACACCAATGAACACGGGCATTTCACAGGCATTTTGGACAGGCACTGATTGGGTTTTCGTGCAAGCGCACCCTGTGGAAAACAACCTAAAGTCGCGCTATTGACACTAAAATCAAAACTCGATATACTTATCCCACGGTTTTTTATGCCCACCGAAGCAACAACCTCAAGCAAAGACGTGATCGAGTTTCGCGGCGTGATTGAAGAAGCACTGCCCGGAGCACAATTTCGCGTAAAGCTTGAAAATGGTCACGTGGTCATGGGACACATCGCAGGAAAGTTGCGCATGAATCGCATCCGACTTATGCCGGGCGATGAAGTGCGTATTCAGCTCACCCCGTACGACTTAACAAAGGGTCGCATCGTTTACAGATTTTAATTCACGAGTCACATGAAAGTACGCGCATCAGTCAAAGTCATTTGTAAAGATTGCAAAGTGAGCCGCCGCAAGGGGCGCGTTATTGTTAGCTGCAAAACTCCGAAACATAAACAACGTCAAGGATAAGCTATGGCACGAATCGCAAGTGTAACACTCCCTACAGCAAAACGAATCGAAGCGGCATTGCCGTACATTTATGGCATTGGTTGGACCAAGTCAAAGGAAATTTTGAAAGCGACGAAAATCAGCCCAGACACGCGCGTGAAGGATTTGACGACCGAACAGGTTGACATACTGTCAAACTACATTAATCAGAATTATAAAGTCGAGGGCGATCTGCGTCGCGAGGTTTTGGGAAATATCAAACGTTTAAAAGAAATTAAGTGCTACCGCGGAACGCGTCATGCGAAAAATCTTCCGGCGCGCGGTCAGCGCACAAAAACAAATAGCCGAACGGTTCGCGGAAATAAGCGCGCAACCATGGGTTCTGGTAAAAAGCCGAAGGGCATGTTGAAGTAATTGTATGGCTGAACCGAAGAAAACAATTAAAAAGAGCAAGAAGAAGATTGCGCAAGCAGTGCCGCTTGGCAATGTGTTTGTTCAGGCAAGTTATAACAACACGATCGTGACGTTCACAGATCCAGCGGGAAATGTGCTGGCGTGGTCAAGCGCAGGGCAATGTGGTTTCAAGGGACCTAAAAAAGCAACGCCATATGCGGCAGGAATTGTAGTTAAGACCGCAGCTGAAAAATTGGTGACCTTTGGAACCAAGGATGTGAATGTGTTTGTGAAGGGAATTGGTATGGGTCGTGAGGGTGCGGTGCGTGCAATGCAAGCAAACGGTCTTAATGTGTTGAACATTAAGGATGTAACGCCAATTCCACATAACGGTTGCCGCGCTCGTCGCTCGCGTCGCGTTTAATTTGAGATTTTTATGCGTAATACTGGACCAAAATGCAGAAATTGTCGTCGTGAGGGCACGAAGCTCTTTTTAAAGGGCGCAAAATGTTTTACGTCAAAATGTCCGGTGGCTCGCCGTCCGTTTGCGCCGGGTGTACACGGCCCAACGCAGACACGGGTGAAAATGACCGGTTTTGGAACGCAGTTGCGCGAAAAACAGAAGGCAAAGCGCTTGTATGGATTACTTGAGCGTCAGTTCAGTAACTATGTGGTTAAAGCAAGTGCAACTAAGGGCAATACGGGAGAAACACTGCAACAATTGCTTGAAATGCGTCTTGACAATGTTGTGTACCGGCTTGGCGTTGCAGAAAGCCGCGCCGCAGCGCGCCAACTGGTTGGTCACGGACATGTTTTGATCAACGGGAAAAAGCTAGACATTCCGTCGTATCAAGTTGAAGTTAATGACGTTGTCGGATTTGGCAAACAAGGACGCGAGGCAATTGGCAAGCGTGCAGAGGCGATCGCAAAAGCAAATCGTCCGTCATGGCTTGATTTTGAAGCTGCGGCATTCGAGGGAAAAATTCTGTCTAAACCAATGAGCAAGGACATCGAAGCAATGTTCGATGTCACTCCGATCATTGAATACTATTCACGTTAAGCCACACACCTCTATGGAGAAGCTACTTCTTCCATCGTCAGTCACCTTTGAACCAGGCAGCCACGCAAATCGCGGCCAGCTTGTTGTTACCCCTTTGTTTCATGGATACGGAACAACGGTCGGAAACGCACTTCGTCGTGTTCTTTTGTCATCGCTCCCGGGTGCGGCGGTGACGGCAATGAAGGTGCGCGGTATTCCACATGAATTCACTTCGATTGCAGGCGTCAAAGAGGATGGCGTTGAAATTTTGTTGAACATTAAACAGATTCGCTTGAAGGTTTTTTCCACAGAACCGGTTAAACTGCAGCTCATTGCAAAAAAAGCCGGCCCAGTCACGGCTGGTGACATTCAGACATCAAGCGATGCTGAAATCATGAATAAGGATTTGGTTTTGTTCACGGTCACTGACGCAAAGGCGCCAGTTGACATTGAATTCACCGCAGAACAAGGACGTGGCTACGTGCCGGTTGAGGAGCGCGAGGGTCGCAACGTTGAATTGGGCACGATTGCAGTTGACGCGATTTTCACGCCGGTTATGGACATTGGTTATACCGTAGAAATGACGCGTGTCGGCGACATCACGAACTTTGAGAAGTTAATCGTTGATATTGAAACCGATGGTACGATTTCGCCAAAGGATGCGGCGGCTGAAGCAACGAAATTGCTGATCGAGCACTTGTCGCTCATCACTGAATCATTGGGAGCCGCTGTTTAAGATTCGAATACTATGCGACACCGCAAAAATAAAGTTACGCTCGACAGAACAAAAGGAAAACGTGAGTTGCTTCTTCGCACGCTTGCGGCTGGTGTTGTCTTACATGAAGGGGTGAACACGACGCAGGCAAAGGCACGCGCCGTCAAACCGCTCGTTGAGCGGATGATCACGCGTGGCAAAACCGATTCAGTCACGGCACGTCGTTATCTCATGACTTTTTTCACCACTGAAGCGCCGGTCAAGAAAATCTTGGAGGTGCTCGGTCCGAAATATAAAGCTCGTCAGGGCGGCTACACGCGCATCATCAAGTTGGTCGCGCGTAAAGGTGACGGCGCCGAGATTGTTCGGCTTGAACTTGTTTAAAATTGTATGGAACAAAGAGATCACATTACTATTGATGCCACAGACAAAGCGATTGGACGTATTGCAACGCAGATCGCCGTTTTGCTCATGGGCAAAAATAAGCCATCATACATTGCGCGCATTGATGCGGGGGCGCATGTTCGCGTCATTAATGTCAGTAAGGTTAAGTTCTCCGGAAAGAAAATTGATCAGAAGGAGTTGATAACTCATTCATGGCATCCGGGCGGGTTGAAGCGCGTGCCATTGAAGCGCGCGATGGCAGCAGATTCGCGCAAGGTTTTGGCTCATGCGGTGGCAAAAATGTTGCCACGCAACACGCACCGCGCGGATCGCATGCGCCGACTTATCATTGAAAAATAAAATTGTATGACGACAACAGCTGAAAAGACAACACCGACGCGCGCAGTGGGACGCCGCAAGGAAGCAACGGCTCGTGTGCGCCTTGTTTCGGGCGAAACTGGTGTCACGGTTAACGGAAAACCAGTAGAAAAGCATTTTCCATACCGAATCCATCAGGCGCTCATCGTTGAACCTCTGAAGCTTGTTGGTATGCAGGATAGCTTTGCAGTGTCCGCAAAAGTTGAAGGCGGTGGATTGACCGGTCAAGCTGAGGCGATTCGCCACGGTATTGCGCGTGCGCTCGTGTCGCTCAATGCTGAATTTCGAAAATCATTAAAGGCAGTCGGATTTTTGCGTCGTGATCCACGTTCAAAGGAACGCAAGAAGCCGGGTTTGCGCCGTGCACGTCGCGCACCACAGTGGTCAAAGCGCTAGGAGCACGCTATACTGCTGTCCATTGGAGCGGATTTTTTACCCCCATGCGGACAGTTGCACACAATACATTGTTTTTAACCGGAGCGTCTCTCATCCAGAAGGCGCTTTCGTTTATTTATTTCACCATTCTCGCGCGTACGTTTTCGAGTTCTGAAATCGGCGCGTACAGCTATGCGCTGGCATTCACCACGTTGTTTGCTGTCATTGTTGATGGTGGTTTAACACCGGTGCTTATTCGACACGTGTCTACATATCCGAATGATGTCGCGGCGCTATTGCGCAAGATTTTGATCAGCAAGAGTGCGTTATTTCTCGCGGCGCTTGCGGCGATGGTTTTGACGGTCAGCGTCAATACTGCCGCGCAATCAGTCGCACCACTGATCGCTGTGGCAGCTCTGGTGATGATCGTCGATTCTTTGAATCTCAGTGTCTACGGTGTGTTACGGGGTTGCCAAAATCTCGTGTACGAAAGCGTGGGGATGATCGTCGCACAAACCGTCAGTCTTGCCTCTGTCATTGGTGTTGTCATGTTTGAATTGCCAATCTTGTTTGCCATTTGCGGTTTGGGAATGGGGAGTGTGATGAGCTCGATGATCTCATGGGTTGGGCTGAAGCGTGTTGCCATTGCAGCGCATGCCTCGAGCAGAGCACCTATTGTCGTCGACAACGCCCTGCTTGCTCGCGAGGCCTTTCCCTTTGCGCTTGCCGGTGTGTGTGCGCGCGGCTATTCGTACCTCGATCTGCTGCTCATTGGTTCGTTCATGAATTTTGCCGCTGCCGGTACATACAGCATTGCAAACAAGCTAACGTTTGTGTTTCAATTTATCCCGCTCGCGTTGACTGCTGCGTTGTATCCTGCATTTTCAAAGGAGGTTGCATCGAATCATGCTGCGGTGCGTTCGCTGTGGCTTTCTGCACAACGCTACCTGTTGTGTGCGCTGGGGTTTATTGTGCTGATCCTTATTTCGTTGCGTGTTGAAATTTTGTCTTTTTTTGGCACTGAGCATATGAGTGCCACAGCGACGCTTTCAATCCTTGCGGTTTCTCTCATTTTCGCGTTCATGAGCTATCCTGTTGGTTCGTTGCTCAACGCCTCAGGATTGCAACGGCTGCAGACTGGCGCGATGGCTGCGGCATTTGCGCTCAATGCGACGACAAATATTGTGTTGATTCCTTTACTCGGTTCGGTGGGTGCTGCCAGTAGTGCGCTTGCGGGCAATTTTTTTCTTTTTTTTATTGGCGCATGGTTTGCACAGCGCCGCGTCTGCTCGCTCCCGTGGATTAACGCAGCTCATTCAGCCATAATTTTTCTCGTCTCTGCGTGCGTTGGTGGCGTTGCCATCTTCGTTTCGCGTGCATATTTTTTTGAATTCGCCTCGCTCGCACCACAGCGGGGCGCTTTTGAACAGCTGTTGGCCATCGGTACGCTGTCGATCGTGGGCGCACTTGCGTATGCCGCTGCCGTTTTTTTGCTGCGCGGTATTCATGTGTCAGAAATTCGATCCTTTGTCACGCGCCTGCGCAGCTAATACTATGAAGATTCTGCTTGTCACTCTTGAATACCCACCGATTGTTGGCGGCATCAGCACCTACCTGCATGCGCTGTATTCGAATTTGACCGAGCACGAGGTTACGGTCATCTCGCCAGCGACTCATACATTTTATTCATGGTGGTGCTACCCCCGCTGGCTGCCATTTTATTTTGAATTAAAAAAAATTGTTGCGCGTGATCGTCCGGATCAGATACATGTTTCGCATGTGCTCCCGATTGGCATCATG
>MFQD01000008.1:0-14393 GCA_001782975.1 Candidatus Magasanikbacteria bacterium RIFCSPHIGHO2_02_FULL_50_9b | reverse complement strand
CATGGCGCGATGGATCTACCGTTCACTTGGTGTTCCGTATGTCCTGTATTTTCACGGCGCTGATTTGTGCACCGCGCAAATGCAGCCGCGTAAATGGCCGCGTGTTCTGCGGTGTGTCGCGGAGGCGCGTCATATCATGGTGAATAGTCAGGCGACGCAACGACTATTTACCGAACTGTGTGGTACTGCATATACAACACACATCGTGAGACCGGGCGCACCCTCACCGGTCGCACCACCCTCAGCGGTGATTGATCGATTAAAAAATGAACACGCGCTGGGGAGCACCCGAATTATTTTGTTTCTCGCAAGACTCATTCCCCGCAAGGGCTTGTTTGTGGCACTTGAAGCGATCAGAGAGTTGCAGAAAAATAATGTTGAGGCAACACTCGTGGTTGCCGGAACTGGTCCTGAGCGTACACGGGCGGAACAATATGCCCGCGAACAAGGGATCGCGTCGCGCGTCCGATTCATTGGCAGGGTAACCGATCAGGAAAAATGGATGTGGTTTTCGGCCGCTCATGTTTTTTGGTTTCCCGCAATTCCGCTTGCGCATGATTTTGAGGGATTTGGTATCACCTCGCTTGAGGCACAGGCACAGGGATGCCCCGTGGTAGTGAGTAATCTTGATGGATTGTGTGAGTCAATGCAACCTGACGTGACGGGGTTGTGTGTTGAACCAACTGCGGCGGCGTTCGCAACAGCGACGGAGCACATATTGTCACACGCAGATCGCTGGCAGCACATGCGATCTGCGGCGCGAGAATTCGCCGCGCTCAATTCATGGGAAGCCAGCCAGCAACAACTGCGACGCGTATTACAGACCGATGTATGATGAATTCGATTTCAATTATCGTGCCCGTGTATGGACGAATCGCTTTGCTTGATGCCTGTTTGCGCTCGTGCAACCGATCATCAGGTAAACCACTCGAGATCATTGTGGTTGATGATGGAAATAGTGCGTCAGATTCGGTGATAATCGCGCGCATGGCGACCGTGTACGGAGCACGCGTGATTCGCTCTGAACAGAATCAAGGAGCGGCCGCGGCGCGTAATCGGGGAGCGCGGGTGGCTTGCGGATCACTGCTGTTTTTTGCAGACGCGGACATTGTGCTTGAAGAAAAAGCGCTGGAGCAATTGTCAGATGCGTTGGTCGCGCATCCAACCGCAGCATTTGCGTATGGCGATTATTTGTTAGAACATCATCTGATGTGTGCGCAGAATTTTTCAGCCGAAAAATTAAAACAAAATAATTATATTTCGACCATGTCGCTTGTTCGAACAAGCGCGTTTGTTGGATTCGACGAATCACTCAAACGTTTTCAGGATTGGGATCTCTGGCTCTCCATCACTGCGCGTGGCGGGCAGGGAATCTACGTGCCGAACATCATTGCCCACGTCACGGCAACAGGGGGTATGAGCGCGTGGATACCATCATGGATCGCTCGACACGCACGCTGGTTTTTGTGGATTTCGCGTGTGCGATCGTATGAAATGGCGCGGCGCATCATTCAAGCGAAGCACAAACTTGTCCGTTGAATTGTGCATAACCGCGTGCGAATTCATCGCCAGACATCGGTTTTTTGCCAGCTGGCTGAATTACATCAATTGAGAGTGTTCCTGAAATGGTGGTAAAACGCGTTTCACCCGGCGCAATGACGAGCGTCCCCGGTGTATGATTGTTCGGTGACTGATCAGTAATGAGGTGTGCACGCAAAAATTTAATTTGGTTCCCCACGAGGGAAGTGGTCACACCCGGCCACGGATCAAACGCGCGCGTCATTCGTTCTATCAGAGCTGCATCCATTGTTTTCCAATTAATATATCCTACTTTTTTTGTCAGCAACGCAACAGTTGTTGCGGCAGTATGCATTTGTTCCTGTGGAATTTTTGTACCGTCGTAATAGGCGACGAGATCTGCAGCAAGATGTTCAGTCGCGCATTCCGCGAGCCGTGCCATCAGAGTTGGTGTTGTGTCTTCAGGAAAAATTTCGATTGCGTATTGCGCGAAAACGGGGCCGTGATCCATCTGTGCATCCATTTGCATAAAACTGACTCCCGTTTGGGTGTCACCCGCGAGGAGTGCGGCGTGTATGGGAGCAGAGCCGCGATAGCACGGTAACAACGATGCGTGTACATTCACCGCGCCCTGTCGGGGAATTGCCAAAATATTTTCAGGGATAATTTGTCCGTATTGCGCAACGAGAAAAATGTCAGCGGTGTCGGTGTGCAAGGTTTCGATGATATCCGTGTCGCGTAACGATTCTGGTGTGAGCACCGGAATTTTTTTTTCAGTCGCTGCGGTGTGCACCGGACTCGGTGTTAAAATTTGATGTCGTCCAGCCGGTCGTGGTGGCTGGGTTACCACCGTAACAACTGTAAATGAATCAGGTCTCGCGATAATGGATTCAAGGATTGTTTTTGCAAATGATTCCGTTCCAAAAAAAACGATGTTGATCATAGGTGTCGGCTTGAGCTGACACGATCAAGCTTCCACACTTCCTTGGCACGGTCAATATAGAGCACGCCATTCAGATGATCAATTTCGTGCTGCAAGACGCGTGCAAAATAGTCGGGTGCAGTGAAGGTAATCGCTGCGCCGTCGCGCGTGGGTGCTTTGACGCTGATCGTGACGTGCCGTTCAACTGAGCCAGCGTAGCCGGGCACAGATAGACACCCCTCCTCATCCACTGCCGTTTTCCATGAGTATGTTTCAATTTCTGGATTTATCAATGCCAGATCAGCATCGGTTGAAAAGGGGAGCGCCGCACTGCCCGAAAATGCATCAGCACCAATAGTGATCAGACGAATATTATGACCGATTTGCGGCGCCGCAAGACCAATACCGTCATCAGTATGCATGGTATGCATCATGTCCGCCACCAGTTTAATAAAATTTGAGTCAGCAAATTCGTCCGTTTGTATGAGACGAGACGGCTGACGAAGATTTGTGGCTGGTACGATGACAAGGGGGAGTTGCTGCGGCATAGACGAAATACTACTAAATTTCTGCTGAAAAATCAAGCTCCGTGAATGGGCGCTGTTTAAAGCGTTTTCTGAGCGACTCTTCGTGCTGCCACCAATTTTTGAACCCCGCATTTGAGACAAGTCGCCACGCGGCAAGTTCGCTGTGGCGCGTTTCTGCAAACCATTTGCCAGACCACGCGGCACCGAGTCGCACGCTCATCGCACGGAGACGCTTCCAGAGTCGCTCTTCGCTGTCAAAATCTGGGTGCAGTAGTTCGAAGTCAGCAGTCACATCAATGATGAGATCAAACTCAGTGAGCGGCAATCTGTCAAAGAGAGGCGCCGTTGCAATGATAATTTTTTTGTGTACGTCGTTGAGTTCTCGCTCATTAAATTTTTTCACATCGAGCAGGGCGATTTCGGATTCAGTGATGACACTGCTCAGGGCACGTAATTCGGAGACCAATTTTTTTCCACCGAAACCTAAATCAACAAGTCTCACCGAATGACAGGATGAACAGACCGCAACGTGCTGCGATTCGTCTGAGCGAATAAGTTTTCCACAGTCGCGGCACACTTGATGCGTCGCATTGTTGAGGTGCGTCACGAAAAAAAGGGTTCTCCGCGCTGCGGAAATTTTTTCATCAAGCGTCGGCGACCATTGACGCGTACGCGCCTGCGGTTCGTCAGCCGTTCGGTCAATAATCGTTGGCCATGCAGCAAGCGTCGGAAGCGCGGTGACGCGTGCAAGATCAACGGTATCGGGCGAATGATCGAGCACGACGATTGCATCAGTAAAATGAATTCGACGAGCCTCTAGAATTTGTCGATTGGTGCAGCGCGCGCCGTCCCATTGTTCATGAGCGGGATGTGAACTTTCGAGGATTATGAACGTTGCGCGCGAAGCGTGGGGGAGCCAACAGGCAAGATGTGTCCCCACCAAAACGGTGTTCGGTTGTGCAGCAACCCATGCACACCACGCCGCGCGTCGCTGCGGTGCTGAGTCTGGACGCAATTGAATTACATTCAGCGCGGTGTGTTTGGCGAGCCATGCGCTGCAGACCACCGCTTGCTCCTGTGTTGCGGTGACAACGGCTATCGGACCGAGCGATGCCCGCTGCAATACGGCTGCTGAAAGCGCCTGTTCTGTGGTGTTGCTATTGCTCAGCCATGCATATTGCAACGTACCCGATTTATGTGTCACCTGAAAATCTGGAGCGCGCGCCGTGGCACATTCGAGTATCGTTTTTTTGGTAAGCTGCGGGAGCATGTGAATGAAAAGTGATCCAACGGTACTCTCCATTCTGCGCGAGACATCAAGAGCCAACCTCACGTCGAGTGGCGTTAAGAGGGCGGCTGGTTGCTGCGCCTCAACTGATTTTAGTTTGAATGTCGAATGAGCCTGAACAGCAACAACAACACCATACACAGCGCGTCGTCGAAATGAAATTTGCACAACCATGCCACCGACGGGTTCTGTTTCAATGTCCCACAAATAGTCAAAAATAGACGCGTTCCGCGGCAGTTTTAAAAGCGGCGCAATTCTGACGACGCGGTGCATATAAATTATGCGGAGAAAAGCGTTGCGGTGACCAGTGCTGAGCGTGTGTTGTGCTCGTCTGCATGTATCCGCGTTACCAGAGGGAATCCGCGCAGCAATCCGTAGCAGAGGGCGAGCGGGTGTGAAACACAGTCGCGCACCTGTCGATCGGCCAACGCAATCAGCGCTGAAACCGAGCGTCGTGCGAGGAGCGTTGCGAGTGGCGGCTCCGCATCGGTGTTGTGTTCGCTCTCACCGGTCACGATGACCGCAACGCGTTGTGGAAAATTTTGAATAAAATCTTTGAGCGAATATCCCGTTTCCATGTGATCAAGAATGGAACGCGCTGATGATGAGCCGATGACTGCGGTCGGAAGGGTGTCAGGGATTTTAAGGAGACGAAGCGCAACCGCAGAACCGACGTCAAGTGCTGTTGTTTGAACGCTTCGCAGCGGCAAGGCATGTGCGCGTGCGAATGATTGCAGCTTCGCAAGAAAACATACTGCAGCTGGTCGCATTGCGTTACTGATCACACCAAATTTTTTGAGCGCCGCGCCTGCGCTAAACAACGTATTAAAAAAAAGCGTGTATTGATCAGAAAAGTTTTCTGCGTGTGAGCTCAATATTAAAATAACATCCGGCTTGCTTGCCATGAGTTCACCGCCCACGACTGCAATTCCGCGACGCGTCAGTTGATTCTCGGCCGCTGATTCATGTAACAAGTCAGTGTCATGGGGAATAACGGCGGTAAAACAGAGCATACTTACTTACCCGCAACGCGCGTGCTGCTTGCGACGTCTGACAGTGGTTCGCCGGTGGGAATGGTGATCAGCGCTTGTTCCGTCGTGAACACAATATTTTTTTTCTGGTAGCCGAGCGCTTGAAATACGCCGTCGTTTGGAATGAGACGCAGCATGCCATTGGAAACAACGTGCGTGTACGGCGAACCTTTGACCGAGAGCAGCGTTCCGTCGCGAAACGTCACTACTTTTCGCGCATCAAATTCGAGCTTCGCCAGCTGCTTGCTATCGACCATACTGATTTTTTTCTGTCCGAAATTAACGCGTACGACCTCTTCTGACGGAATGACATAGCGAATGCCATTTTTCGCATAGTACAACTGCCTTGTTTTTTTGTCCTGAATAATCGCGCCAAGCGGATACAGTGATGCGGTGGTGATGAACGTTCCGTTGAGGTACTGTGCGATATCTGCATCGCTGACGTCATCGATTTCTTCGGGATTGTATCCGATGGATTTAAAAACAGCTTGAGAGGCAATTGGGTGTTTGACGTCGTCGATCAAGACATAGGTCATGCCCGAGGGCACGCGAACAAGACTATAATTTGGCAGACTGATCCCGCCACCAACACTATAGCTCGCCAGATCCGCAGGTGTCACCTTGAGGACAGCGTCTGGGGTATAGCGGGAAACAAATGCCGCCTTTGTGGTGAATGGACGACGCGTTCCATTGTGAATTAAATAAATCACCTCATCGTCCACGGCCTGCAGGAGTGATCCATCGGGGTACATTTTCGTGAACCACTGATGCCACAAGCGCCACAGATTTTTATTTCCGGCAATGTGTGGGGTGTAGGTGTACAAGTACGCCGTCGCAGATGACAGGGGAGTAATTGCGGTGTTATCGATCACATACGATTGTCCGGTGCGCTTGATCCATTGCTGGCTCGCCGCATTGTCATAGTAGTAGCGCATGATACCGGATGCGCGGCGTACCTGCGTTGCGAATCCTCGAAATTTTTGAATTGCCGGATCATCAAGACCGCAGGAATCGCACACGCCATAGCCTGTTGCCCAATCAAGTTGTTTTTGCGTTGGGGCTTTGGCGGTTATGAGGCTCTGTTCTTTTTGGAGAACAGCCAGCAAATAACGCGGATTTATTTTGTCTTCCTCAGATGCGGCAATTATTATTTCTGCAGCAGTGCGTGTGGCGCCATCAACATCACTGAACTGTGCCGTTGCGAGTCCGCTCCCTTGAGTTTTCAAAAAATCACGCACCTCACTGACGGTCATTGTTTGGTGCGCGGTGAGGTCAGTGTCAGTCAAAATTAAGCTTGGATTAAATTCAGCAGCACTGCTGAGCGCCGGAACGGCGACAACGACGAGGAGAATCTGAAGCAAAATGGTGCGACACAAGGTTCTTCTCATAAGAACCTTCAGTATAGCAAGGCAAGGCAATTTCAGCCAGATGGCTAGTTTTGTAGCTTAAATAAAAGCTTTTTTGGTGTCGCATCAATAACAACGTGAGCGCCAGCTGCGGTAGTACCCTTAATCAGTGCCAGTGACAGTGGATCAAGGAGTTCTTTTTGAATCACCCGTTTGAGCGGTCGTGCGCCAAATTGAGGATCAAACCCGCGTTTCGCAAGCCATTTCTTTGCGGTGTCTGTTACGGTGATGCTAATATCTTTTTCGCGTAAGCGCTCCTGAACGTGTGACAGCTGAATGTCGACGATTTGTCGCAGATCCTGTTCCTTCAGTGAATGAAACACCACCACTTCGTCGACGCGATTTAAAAATTCTGGCTTAAAGTAGTTTTTTAATTGTTCAGTCACCCGCGTATCAATCGAATCGCCTGTGTCATTTGACGAACTAAAGCCAAGCGTCTTTTTTGTGCCTGCATCCAAAATAATATCTGAGCCGATGTTTGACGTCATGATCACGATGGTGTTTTTGAAACTCACCACGCGTCCTTTTGCATCAGTGAGTCGTCCATCGTCGAGAATTTGGAGCATGATGTTGAACACATCAGGATGCGCTTTTTCAACTTCATCGAATAACAATACCGCATACGGTTTACGTCTTATTTTTTCCGTTATCTGCCCACCTTCTTCGAATCCAACATAGCCGGGAGGGGAGCCAATGATTTTTGAAGTCGAATGTGATTCCATGTATTCGCTCATATCAATTCGAATCAACGCATTCGCATCATTAAATAGAAATGTGGCGAGTGCACGCGCGAGCTCTGTTTTACCAACGCCGGTTGGTCCCATGAAAATGAACGAGCCAATTGGTCGCGACGGTTCACTGATTCCTGCACGCGAACGTCGAATCGCATTTGAAACAACTTGCAGCGCCTCAGACTGGCCAACAACCATGTGTGCAAGCTCGGCCTCCATGCTGATCAGTTTCTTGGCCTCATTTTCGAGCATTTTCGTTACGGGAATACCGGTCCAACGCGCCACCACAGCGGCAATATCCTCGTCAGTGACCTCCTCTTTCAGAATGCGTCGTCCTGATCGCTGCATGTGCGACAAATGTTCCTCTTCGCGCGCAAGCGCCTGTTCAACAGCCGGTATTTGTCCGTAGCGAATTTCAGCAACGCGCTGCAAATCGCCGCGCCGCTCTGCAATATCAGCCGACTGCTTCAGCTCTTCAACTTTACGTTTATGTTCGCGAATATTCGTGATGATATTTTTTTCAGATTGCCATCGTACTTCAAGCTCTCGTGATTTTTCATGCACATCTGCCAGCTCCTTTCCCAGTTCTGCAAGTCGCTCCTGCGATTCATCATCAGTTTCTTTGAGGAGTGCCCGTTTTTCGATTTCAAGGCGTATGGTTTCGCGTTTGAGCCGATCCAAATCTGTTGGCATTGAATCAATTTCCATACGAAGCGCCGCTGTTGCCTCATCAATCAGATCTACGGCCTTGTCCGGCAAAAAACGGTCAGTGATATAGCGGTGCGACAGCTCTGCGGCGGCAACAATCGCCGCGTCCGTGATACGAACCCCGTGGTGCACCTCATATTTTTCTTTGATCCCGCGCAGAATCGCGATTGTATCTAATACCGTTGGTTCAGTGACCACAATTGGTTGGAAACGACGTTCAAATGCGGCGTCTTTCTCAATGTGTTTCTGATATTCTTTGAGTGTCGTTGCACCGACCGCATGCAGTTCGCCTCGCGCGAGCGCTGGTTTTAACATGTTTGCTGCATCGATCGCGCCCTCGGAACCTCCTGCGCCGACAATCGTGTGCAATTCGTCGAGAAATAGAATAATTTTTCCACCAGACTCGCGCACTTCCTGCATGACCGCTTTTAAGCGATCCTCAAATTCACCTCTGAATTTCGTGCCGGCAACCAACGCGCCCATATTCAGCGCAATGACTTCACGGTCACGCAGATTTTCAGGAACATCGCCGCTGACGATCCGCTGCGCGAGACCTTCAACGATCGCTGTTTTACCAACGCCCGGTTCTCCAATGAGCACTGGATTATTTTTTGTTCGTCGCGAGAGCGTTTGCATCACCCGACGAATCTCCTCATCACGTCCAATGACCGGATCGAGCTTTTCCTTTCGTGCCAGTTCCGTGAAATTGGTACCGTATTTTTCGAGCGCCTGATATTTTGTTTCTGGTTCAGCGGTATCAACTTTTTGCGACCCACGAATTGAAACCAAAACAATGAGTACTGCTTCGTAGGTAATACCATGTTCCTGCAGCAACTTTTGCGTCGAAGTATGCGACGCGAGAAATGCCATAAATAAATGTTCGGTTGAAATAAAATCGTCGTGCAGACGCTCAGCCTCTTGTTCAGATGCCTGCAGCAATGACGCGGTGTCTGGTGCAAAAAAAATTTGGCCGACGGACGCACGTTCATACCCTTGTTCTTTTGGCAGCTGCTCAATGACATTTTGAACGGCTGCTCGTAGTGGCAATTCGGGGATTTGCATCTTTTTTAAAATTGCCGGAACAACACCACCGTCTTGGGTGATGAGTGCGAACAACAGGTGTTCACGATGGATATGTTGCTGACCATTTTCAAACGCAATCCCTTGCGCACTCTGCAGCGCTTCCTGAGATTTGTGTGTAAATTGCTGGGGATTCATACCGTGTGTAATGCAAGCCTTGATTTGCCGGCGTTTTTTAGTATAATGAGCAAAACATAAAAAATCAATGAGCACTGCAATAACTACAATTTTAACCGTTCCGTTTTGGCACGCGTCAGCGACGGCAGCAGCTGCAGCTATTTGCGCGCGCGCAGCTAAACAGAAAGCACCGATACAGGTCGTTACGCTCAACGCAGAAATGGCCGTGTTCGCTTCTGATACTGATGCGGCAGCGGCCGCTATTTTATCCGCGGATTTTTTTGTTGCTGATTCGATTGCTGTCGTACTAGCGTGTCGCACGGCGGGACGCGCCGCGACGCGTATTCCGGGGATTGATTTGGCATCGCTGCTCACTGCGAGCACTTCGACGACGCCAACCCGAGTTGCGTTGGTTGGGGGTCTTTCCGATGTGGTTCGCGAACGTGCAAAAAAATCTATCGAGGCGCGAGGCTCAATTGTCGTGTATGCCACGCAAGGGCCGCCGAATATTATTTTAGAAAATTCGCAGTTTGAGCCGTGGTTCCACGAAATTGCGGCGGCGCAACCCGACCTTATTTTGCTTGCGCTCGGTCATGGGAAACAGGAGTGGTGGGGGAGTGAGCTCAAAAAGGTTTTAAATTTTTCGACAATTATTATTGGCGTGGGTGGAACGCTCGACGTGTGGGGAGGGGCTTCTCGTCGAGCGCCTCGATTCATGCGAGCAATTGGGATTGAATGGTTGTGGCGACTATTGACTGAACCGCGACGCTTACGCCGTATCATCACCGCAACAGTCGTATTTCCGTTTCGTGTTCTGCGCGGTTATTTGGTATAATAGTCGTCATGCGCTTTCGAGTGATTACAGCCATTTTTTTGTCTATACTTTTGTTTTCGATCGCGCCGTTTGTGCGCGCGGTCGAAGATGTTTCTGATTTGCAAAAACGAATCGACGAACGCCGTGTTCGGATTCAGGATTTGCAAAAGCAGATTGATTCAATGAAGAAGATTCTGCAGTCAAAGCAGCTTGAAAAAGTTTCGTTGCATAATCAGCTGGGAATTATTAATGGCCGACTGAAAAAGGCGCAGACAGAATTACAATCAACGCGCGAGCAGCTCGCGCAAACTGAGCTGGTGTTAACAGAGACGCAATTGAAGATTTCAAAAAAAGAGGGGGAGATCGACCAACAGCAAACGCAAATCGGCGAGCTCGTTCGCACGCTCGATTTTGCAGAGCGACAGTCGCTGGTTTCAATGTTTGCCAGTGGAAAAACACTCTCAGATTTTTTTTCTGCGCAGGATGCGCTGAGCGCGGTTGATACCGAGTTAACGCGTTCGCTTATCACGGTTATGGTTGCAAAACAAGATCTTGATAAGGAAAAAATGAGGCTTGCTGCGGTGAAGGACACGCTCGAGGACAATAAAAAAAATATTCAGGTGAAACAAGATCAGTTGCAATCACAAAGTCAGTCAAAAGCACAATTATTGTTGCAGACAAAACAAAGTGAAGAGAAATTTCAAAAGTTAGTTACGGACTTAAAGCGGCAATATTCCGCCACAGAAGGGGAGATTGCATCATTTGAGCGACAGGTTCGTGCTCGTTTGAAAAATAGCGGTAAGGCGCTCCCCACCGGTCCCGCTGATCTACACTGGCCAACGCCATCGCGCGTGGTTACCGCAGCGTATCACGATCCTGATTATCCATTTCGACATGTCTTTGAGCATCCGGGTGTTGATATTCGTGCGGCGCAAGGCACGCCAATTCGCGCCGCGGGAAATGGAATTGTTGGTCGTGCGAAAAACGCCGGAATGGGCTATAGCTATGTCATCCTCGTGCACAACAATAAAGTATCAACGCTCTACGGCCATCTGTCGCGTATCTCGGTGCGCGAAGATGAGGCGGTGACGACAGGGGACATCATTGGATATAGCGGCGGCATGCCCGGCACCGCAGGTGCTGGCCCGTTTGTGACTGGTCCACACCTACACTTCGAAGTTCGTGCCGAAGGAATTCCGGTCAATCCGCTTGAGTATTTACCGTAATTATTAATTGAGTTTTTTACGGTTTTCGGTAGGTGAGTGTGCCGAGCTTCGAATTTGAATATGACACCATCGTGTCGCCCAGAAAATCAATCGCCGCGATGTACGGTTGAAACACGTCGGTGGGGAGCGTGTTGTCAAGATTAATGTTTTCAAGATTTTTAATTACAATGCCGTACCGTTTTGTTTGACCTGCTGCAATTTCATCGCTTGCCGGAAATTTCTGAAGGTTGGTCATGTTGAGAATCGACGTGCCTGATCCCACAGTTTTTTCAACGACGACTTCGCCAACAGAATTGTCACCATTCAATCGAACCACCTGAATTGTTTTTGCAACATTGGTCGTTGCCGTTGGTGCGCTATCAAAGCGCAACGTGAATTGTGTGACGGTGCGCGGCTCCTTGGTGTTGTTTACTGCAGTGAACCCGCCGACCAAATTAATCGGCTGCGCAAGTGGCTTATTTGCAGCGATTACGTTGCTGAGACCGGAAACATGAATGTCAGAATAGCTCGTGAATGTTCCATACGACTGAGAAACCTTTCCTGTCGCATTCGTCGTTGTGATGAGATATTTATATGCGCTGCCATATTGCACCGGTGCCATTTTTGAAAATGCGGTAGCGGCGGTTTGAACGGCAACTGTCGACGATGCATTATCGCCAATCGTGTATTCAATTGTGGCGGTCGCAGCCTCATTCGTTGAAAACACAAACGTGACCTGCGCACCAGTTTCATTTTTACTGTGCGCTGTTGAAACACCACTGATCGCGAACGGAATTGGCAGCGGCTTTTCCTCCACAACAATTATTGGGGTACTCGTAGCCATCGGTTCTGGCGGTAACGCATTCTGTGGCGTCGCAAAATCTGATAGTGGGGCAATAGTGTAGTCAGGGAAGAAGGCATCCGGAACGTCGACAATGTTTTTAAAAGACAACCCGCGTTTTTTAAATTCCTCTTCAGTTTGAATCCATTCGAGCTTGCCAGATTCGTCCGCTACGCGGTAGACTTTCGGATCAGTTTGAATTTTAATCAGCGATTCTTTTTTGAACAAAACATTTTTTGAAAGTGTGTAGGAACTGAGCTCCGCAAGCGTGATTTCCTTAACGCTGCCAAACGATTCACCAAACCAGCTTTTGTAGATCGCGAAGAGAGGGAATGGCCGTCGTTGCACGCCGGTTACCCAGTAGACTGCTGGTGAGCCTTTTGCCTTAACGAGGGTAATTTCATCAGCCGCATGAGCAGGAGCGGCATGCAACAGATGAACGAAGAGGATTGATGACGCAGTTATGAAGGAAAAAAATTTAATAGGCATAGGTGCGTCCATTGTATCATAGAATTGCTGTGTACAAAAGAATCGCTTAACAAAGCCATACTTTCTGGCATGGCGTCGCAGAAGATATATTGTGCGACGCCAGATACACCTGTCCCCTCAGAATGATACGAACACTTTATCCGCAAATCGCGCATCAATTTTTTTTGCCTTTGGGTATTTTTTCCCTGATAATTCTGCCTTCCTCAGCTGTATCGTAACGTCCGCGTGTGTTCTGATCACCACTTCGAGTCCAGACGTAAAAAATGCGCGCATCACCGCCGCATCGCTCTCCCCTGCGTATGATATGCTGCTGAGCATACTTGAAGTCAAGCGCGGCGCGGTGGCCACCAGTTGTATCGCTGCGTCAACGACATTCGGCGGCACGCGCGGTGCTCCCAACGCAGGGCGCATCATTTCTGTTTCATTATTTTCTGCAACGAGTAGCGGAAGCTGTCCGAACCGTTCATTTAATTCGGCTGTTTCGTACCAGCGAATGACGCGGCCTTCGCGATCAAGATCCGCGATGCCGCTGCTTGTTTTGTGTTGCAGAACTGCGGCACGTTCTTGCGCGCGAATGATAATTGAATGCGGAAATTTTTTTGTTACCTCAAGTGCGTCGAGGATTACCACCGCGCTGATTTCGTCTTGTAGTTTCGAAACACTAAATACTGAATAATTATTCTCACTTAATCCAAATCGATTACCCCCGCGCTGTTCTGCCAGTGCTTTTTTAACACGAGCGGCTGCATATGCATCGAGCCCCTCTATTCTGACATCACGGAGCTCAAAAAATGAATGCTGGAATAACAGTGCAGCGATTGCACCAATGAGCGCACAGAGGATGGCGACCTCTATGAGCGTTTTATTGAAAAAAATATTATTGTGCCGCCTCGATTCGTTCATGATTCCAACGTATCCCATCCCAGCACTTGAGACAAGAGAGGTGGCAATACCACTGCGCCATCCGCTCGTTGATTTTGTTCGAGAATGGCCAGCCACAATCGATCTGTCACGCCGGTTCCATTAACCGAATGTACCAGTGCGCGCTGGCCTTCAACAGTTGTATGACCAATATTAAGTCTGCGTGTTTGAAAATCAGTTGTGTTGCTCGTGGAGGTCAATTCACGGAATCGCTGCTGCGACGGAAACCAAGCTTCGATATCCCACTTGCGAGCCGCTGGATAGCCGAGGTCGCCCGTACAAATATCAACGACGCGAAAGTGCAGGCCAAAAGCTGACACGATTTTTTCTTCAAGCGCGCGGATGCGCTCGTGCATCGCGCGCGACTCGTTCGGTGTCGTTAACGCGACCATTTCAATTTTTTGAAACTGATGAACGCGCAAAATTCCGGCCTGATCCTTACCGTAACTTCCCGCTTCCCTTCGAAAACAGCATGTTTGTGCTACATATTTTTTTGGTAGCTCGTTTACAGACAGTGTTTCGCCATCGTGGAGTGAGACAAGTGGCACTTCAGCAGTACCCACCAAAAACAGATTATCATCACCCGGATTTACTTCATAAATTTCAGACCGATCAGCCGGAAAATGGCCGGTTCCAAACATAGCACGCTCACGCACTAAAATCGGTGGAACGATCAGTTCAAAGCCATCGCGTGTGATAAATTCAAGCGCAATATCAAACACGGCGCGCTGCAGTTGTGCTAATTTTCCCGTAAGATAATAGAACCTGCTCCCCGAGGTGCGCACTCCCTCTGCG
>MFQD01000007.1 GCA_001782975.1 Candidatus Magasanikbacteria bacterium RIFCSPHIGHO2_02_FULL_50_9b | reverse complement strand
GTTCGCACAATGTAATATCGAATGGCCGTGTTGGTTAAAATTGAGGTTATCTGTTGTTCGGCTTCGAATTTGGTAGCGCCGTACACATTAATTGGATTCGGTTCATCATCTTCAAAATATACCTGCTGCGTACCGTCAAATACATACGCCGTGCTCATCTGCACAAACGTCACGTCCGTGACCGGCTGATTGCGAAGCGCCTCTGCGATCGTGCGCGGACCGTCTGCGTTCACCTGTCGCGCCAACTCAGAATTTTTTTCGCACGCTCCCACATCAATCATGCCGGCACAATTGATCACCACCGCGGGTCGGTGCACGGCAAAAATAGCCGCGACCGCAGTGGCGTCAGTGATGTCGCAATCGGCATGCGTGAGCAACACGACATCACCGCTACCCGCAAACGCACGCGCACACTCACGCCCAACCATGCCATTGCTCCCAAAAATAATGATTTTCCCTCGGTCTTCCATAGGGAAAAATCATAGCACGAGCCAGCTTGCATGCACAAGTTCAATATGTTAGGATAGGGTCAATAATTTTTTTGTCGTATGAACGCATTCTTCAATGTAATGCTCGGGTATCTTGCGCGGTGTGGAAATTTTTTGCGCAAAAAACAAGTTCGCACCCCCGCACTGATCGTCATTGCACTCGGGATCACCTTTTTTGTGGGAGGTATGACGAGCATTTTTGAATTCCGCGGTAGCTCATGGCCACACGTCATCCGCTACAAAACCATTGAAATCCTTGGATTAGCTAAATTTGCCGGCCTTGAAGGTGGGGTAAATTTCAGCAGCGCACGCTATGAATTTGTTACGATTTTCAAAGCAAATACACCCGGCGTGTTTCAACTCACGACCACCGATACAAAAAACATTCTTGGCATTGAGCGCAGCTCAGGACAGTTGTTGTTGCTCACCCCGGATGGCAAAAGTTACACAGAAAAAATAATTTCACCGTCAGTGTTTCCAAAAGATGCAGACGGCAAACCAATTTTTAACGCAGCAAAAACATTGGTAAATTCAAAGCCACCGATTGTGATGGGCGTGCTGTACACGGACAAAAAATTGCTGTACTCGCTTGCGGTGCAAGAAAAGGTAAACAAAAAAGAGTGCCAAGCGCTCGTGCTGTATGAAGTGCCACTCCCCTCGCTCGACACCGCACCAACCGGACTCATCGAGCGATTCCGCACCCCCTGTATTGCAGATCTCCAGAACGGCGTGATGTGGGCTGGCCGCATCGTACGAAATAATGAAAAAATATTTTTGTCAATTGGCGAGCAACGGTATGATCGCAGCCAATATCCAAAGACGGATATGGTCAGTGCCGCAGACTTGGTCGTGACAAAAACAGTATTTGGCAAAATTCTGGCGTTTGATCCGGTCACCTACAAATACGAAATCTATTCAACAGGGCATCGCAATGCGCAAGGGCTGTTCTGGGACAATGATAATAAACGATTACTCTCCTCAGAACACGGACCAAACGGTGGCGACGAACTTAATGTGATTACCAAAGGTGGACACTACGGCTGGCCAACCGTCACCTATGGCAAGCCATATCCGACGATGTTCCCGTCAGGTGAACCCGAAGTTAATGACTCAAAAAATCCGGGCACTGGCGTTGACGTAAGCCCAACGCGCAAAGGAATTTTCAGCGGAACGCACGACGGTTTTTTACCACCGCTCATGTCATGGTCGCCGGGCACGGGCATGGGTAATCTCTTTCATGTTGCACTGAATTCACCGCTGAAAGATTGGCGCAACGACATCATCGTTGCCATGATGGGCGAAAGCCGCCTCCATCGGCTCCGTCTCCACAAAGGAGCCGTCGTATTTGACGAGAACATTAACATTAATGCGCGCGTTCGAGATCTATTCCTCCTGTCAACCGGCGATATTGCGCTTGGACTCGACAAGGGCGCGCTCGTGATCATTCGCGTCGCAGACGACGTATAATTTTAGACGCGTAATCACATGTGCAGCATCGCGGGAATCATCCATGGAACAGGCGTTGAAAAAATGATCGGTGCACAAAAGCACCGCGGACCTGATGATTCCGGATTCTACAAAGACAGTGCCATTGAACTCGGCATGGGGCGACTCAAAATTATTGATTTGGTGTCTGCAGATCTTGCGCCCTATCAAGAAGACGAATTCGTACTGTGCTATAACGGCGAAATTTACAACTACATTGAGCTGCGTGCAGAACTGGCTGCATGCGGGTGGGAGTTTCGCACCACCTCAGACACTGAGGTGTTGATGAAGGCGTGGCGTCACTGGGGCGTGCGCATGTTCGACAAACTGAACGGCATGTTTGCATTCGCGATCTACGACAAGAAACAGCGCAAACTGTTGCTCGCCCGCGACATTGCCGGTGAAAAACCGCTGTACTATTACCACAAAGGTGATCAGTTTGTGTTCGTGTCAGAAGCAAAAGCGCTGCAGGGCGTCGTGCCACTTCAGCACCGTAGCGACCGGTTCTTTGATGCATTTCAGCATGTGCATATCGACACGTTGTGGGAAAATGTAAAATTGCTGCCAGCCGCAAATTATCTGCTCTATGATCTTTCAAATGACACGTTTGAGATTAAGGAGTATTGGAAATTTTCGCCGCGCGAAATTAATCGCGCAACGGCGGTTGATGAGCTTGAGGCGCTTGTTGAAGATGCGGTGCGTATCCGCACGCGCTCAGACGTTCCGTATGGATTATATTTTTCTCGCGGCGTTGACTCGACGTTAATCTCCGCGATGCACGCCTTTGCAGAACAATTTTATTTCGACAACTCGCAAGACTGGAAAGATGATTTTTTCAAAAACATCGAGCACATTGTGTGGCATCTTGATTTTCCCGTTGGATCACTGTCATCATATCCACTCTGGAAATTGGCGAGTTGGGCGCAAGAAAAAGTAACAGTGGTACTGTCTGGTGAAGGTGCTGATGAAGTGTTTGGTGGTTATGTGCGCTACATGCCGATCGCACGCGAGTGGGAGTTGCGCCAAAGATTCCCTTCCTATAGCACGCATTTGTTTGGAAAATATTTCAGATTTTTTTCCTACCTCGATGCATACGCGGCAATCACGGCGCGCAACGATGACGTTGAATTTGTTCGTGAAACGTTGCGGCCATATTTTGAACAATTCGACAACCCAATCACAGCCATGGGATTTGCTGATTTCAAACTGATCATGCCAAGCTTGTTGCAAATGGGCGACCGCATGGCTAGCTCCCACAGTCTTGAAAACCGCTGCCCGTTTCTTGATCGTCGCATCATCGAATTTGGCTTCAGCCTCCCGCCAGATATGCGCATCGACGGACTGACGCAAAAAGTCATGCTCCGCCAACTGCTCGCACGCCGCGGTCAAGATGGCCCGCTGCTCGACGAAAAACGGGGGCTCACCATCACCTTTAATCAATGGTTCGGCGAAGCTGACTGGGACCGCAGTCGCTATTTTTCGTTGCTCAAAGAAAAGTGGCACGGCCGTTATATAAAACTTGATTGACGAGCGACGACTCGACGATTATACTACAGACCATCTTAAAAAATTCTATGCGCGTACTTATCACAGGAGTTT
Source organism: Candidatus Magasanikbacteria bacterium RIFCSPHIGHO2_02_FULL_50_9b (assembly GCA_001782975.1). Taxonomy (GTDB): domain Bacteria; phylum Patescibacteriota; class Patescibacteriia; order Magasanikbacterales; family 2-02-FULL-50-9b; genus 2-02-FULL-50-9b. The sequence goes on along the minus strand of MFQD01000007.1, from coordinate 6,302 downwards.
CCGGATTCATTGGCCCTCACATCATTGAAACGTGCGTCGCACGCGGCTGGGACGTATGGGGCGTTGATATACGCGATTTTGATTATGAAGCAATTGCGTTTGATTTTAAAACACCACAATTTGTTTTTGAAAAACGCGACGTGCGTTCATTGACACAACAGGAACTCGAAGGTGTTGACTATATCATTCACCTTGCCTTTGTTACCAACATCCCGAACTCAATCCGCGATCCACTTGCAACAACACACGACAACATTGACATGACAGCGCTCTTGCTTGATCTCGCGACAAAAGCGAAAATCAAAAAATTTGTGTTTGCAACAACGGCGTCCTTGTATGGCCACAACCCAACACCATGGAACGAAGCGATGCAGCCATACCCCATTGAACCATACAGCTGGCAAAAATTGTCTGGCGAATATGCGCTGAAAATGTGGAGCGCCTGCTATGGGTTGAAAACAGTCGGCCTTCGTTTGTTTCAGGTGTTTGGTGAAAACCAGCGCACGGACACTGCCATGGCTGCCTTTTTCCGCGCACGCAAGGAAGGCAGGGCGATCACGCTCACCGAAACAACGGCGCAATCGTCATTCCGCAGCGGCCAGCGCGACTTTGTCTATGTCAAAGACGTGGCAGACGCCTTTGCACGCGCCGCTGAATCTGATACAGTGGGAAGCGGCGAAATTATCAACATTGGTACGGGCAAAGTCACCACCATGGAGGACATTGCAACGGCAATTGGAGGCGAAATTGTATTCATTCCAAAACGCGGCTTTGAAGTCGAACGTCACGAAGCAGACATAACGCATGCGCGGGAGCTGCTTGGTTGGGAACCGCGCGTTGAGGTCATTCCGTGGCTCACTGAATTTGTTAAAACACTTTAATATGCAACCGATTAAAACAATCAAAAACGAAACGTGCCGCATGTGCGATGGTCGTGAATTCGATCTGGTCGTTGATCTGGGCGAACATCCACTCGTCAACAGTCTCATTGAGAAAAAGGATTTAGATGGCACTGAGCCAACATACCCGCTCGTGGTGAATCGCTGCCGAAAGTGCAGCTTGGTGCAGCTTACCGATCTTGTTGATTCAGAAGAAATTTATCGCAACGTTGATTATCTCTTCTTCTCATCAGACATGCCGACGCTCAAAGAATATTTCGACGAATTTGCAGCAGAAGTGAAATCACGATTTATTCAGAACACCGAGGATTTGGTCGTTGAAATCGGTTCGAATGATGGTGTAATGCTGCAGCACTTCAACGGCGTGTGCCGCATCCTCGGCGTTGACCCATCTGCAAACGTAGTTTTGCGTGCGTTGAAGCGCGGCATTCCGACGATGTCTGAATTTTTTTCAGAACGCATGGGTCGCATGATTGCACGCGAATGGGGCAAAGCAAAAGTTGTGATGGGCAGCAACTGCATTGCACACTTGAATGATCTGCGCGGACTGGTGCGCGGCGTTGAGTCGCTGCTTGCTGAGGACGGTGTGTTCATCGTTGAGGCAAACTATTGGGGCGGGATGGTCAAAAATACAAACTACTCACTCATTTATCACGATCACTACTCATTCTTCTCATTGAAAAATTGGCAAGATTTCGCGCCGCAATTTGGGCTACATGTGTTTGACGCGGTGGTCACCCCAGCACAAGGTGGTTCCCTTCGCCTGTTCATGGATCGCGGAAACCGTCCTGCAACCGATCGCTTGGCTGCGCTTCAAAAAGAAGAAGAGGACACAAAGCTCAATACGCTCGAAACATGCAAGCAGTATGAACAGAACGTATGGTCAGTTGCAAAAAAATTACGTGCAACGCTTGAAGATTTGAAATCGCAAGGAAAAAAATTGGCAGGCTATGGCGCGGCGGCAAAAGGGTTCACTATTTTGCGCTGCTCAAATATTGGCAAAGAATTTCTCGATTTCTTCGTGGACGATTCACCAGCAAAGCAAGGGTGGTATACGCCGCTTGATCACATTGAAATCATCTCACGCGCCGACGCCGCAGCACGCACGCCAGATTACTTTGTCATTCTCGCACCAAATTACGCGAAAGTGATTGTTGAAAAAGAAAAAGCGTTTCATGATGCCGGTGGAAAATTCGTGGTGCCAATCGGGAATATCGACATTCTATAAAAAGCATATGGCCATTTCTACTGCTTTGGTGCAAACGATGGCAATGGTTCTCTCAGACGAAATACCAAAACAGGGCGCAGATGTTGCCCTGTTTTTTGGTCAAACCGATGACATGAGTGAAGGTCTGTTCGAGCGTGCAGCGGAACTGTTTCACGCCGGCGCTGTTCGTTACATTGCGATCACCGGCAGCAAGGGCGAACGATTTGGCGGAACCATTCCCGGCGAGTGTTGGGCTGGTGGTGCGGTGTGGCGCGAGCGGCTGGTGGCGCGCGGAATTCCGGATGAAAAAATTTTGACTTCGCGCCCGTCATTTCACACCCGCGATGACGCGGATGGATTATGTGAGCTCGCGTACGAACATCAATTCACCAGCGGCATCATCATCGCTGCGCCATTTCATGCAACGCGCTGCATGCTCAGTCTGATAGCAGCGATGCACGCACAAAATTATCTAATGCGGGTATACGTCACGACCGCTCGCGGCGTCGATTGGTTTGAACCGAAACTTGGACCCCAATCGCTTGAATCAAAATCAACTGCCGAACATTTGCTCGGCGAAATTGAGCGGATCGAAACATATCAGGCCACCGGTGACGTTGCGACGTTTGAACAATTTTTTAGCAACCTGCAATCACGCAAAAAAACAGACGCTTGACAGCGCCCGCTTCTCCCCCCCCCCAATACAAACCATCGAAATTTTATTTCTTCCGCCCCTCGATCACTTCCTTCGCCACATTTTGCGGCACTTCCGCATAGTGTGCAAATTCCATGGAATATGACGCGCGTCCTTGTGTCATCGAACGTAATTCAGTTGCATAGCCGAACATTGATGCCAACGGAATTTCACAATCAACAACTTTAATGCCCACGCGGTCGCGCATTTCGCGTACCACACCACGCTTTGACGAAATGTTGCCAATCACGTCACCCATGTTTGCTTCGGGAGTCAATACTTCAACTTTCATGACTGGCTCGAGCAGCATGAGCCCTGCTTTGGTGCACGCTTCGCGAAACGCCATAGAACCGGCAATCTTAAACGCCGCCTCACTCGAGTCAACTTCGTGATACGAGCCATCAAACACCGTTGCTTTGATGTCGAGCATCGGATAGCCAGCAAGCACACCGCGATCAAGCGTTTCTTTAATTCCTTTTTCAATTGGCGCGATGTATTCTTTCGGAATCGAACCACCCTTCACTTCATCGATGAACTCAAAGCCCGCTCCTTTTTCGTTCGGTTCAACTTTGATCCAACAGTGACCATACTGACCACGACCACCAGACTGTTTGATGTATTTTCCTTCTGCTTCCGCCTCGCCCCGAATCGTTTCTTTAAACGCGACTTGTGGCGCACCAACATTTGCTTCGACTTTGAACTCGCGCTTCATGCGGTCAACGATAATATCCAAGTGCAATTCGCCCATACCGGCGATAATTGTTTGCATTGTTTCATCATCGGTGTGAACCCGAAACGTCGGATCTTCTTCTGCAAGTTTCTGCAACGCCATGCCCATTTTTTCCTGATCCTGTTTTGTCTTTGGTTCAATGGCAAGCGAAATAACTGGCTCAGGAAAACTGATTTTTTCCATCACCACTGGCGCGTCTTCGGCACACAGTGTATTGCCCGTTGTCGTTGATTTCAGACCAACAGCCGCGGCAATGTCACCCGCAAACACCTCATCCACATCTTCGCGCGTGTTTGCGTGCAACCGCACGATGCGACCAAACCGCTCTTTCTCTCCAGTCGAAGAATTCAGTGCATATGAACCAGCTTTCAACGTTCCGGAATACACACGGAAAAAAGTGAGCTTACCAACGAATGGATCAGTTGCAACTTTAAACGCAAGTGCGGTGAACGGTTCAGAATCATCAGCATGCCGAAAAATTTCAACTGAATCATCATCCGGATCTGTGCAACGCACAGGCGGAATGTCGAGCGGCGACGGCAGATAATCAACAATGGCGTCCAACAAAAACTGTACGCCCTTGTTCTTCAATGCAGAGCCACACAAAATCGGAATAAATGTTCCAGCAATCGTTGCGGCACGCATGATTTTCTTGAGCTCAGCAATCGGCACTTCTTCACCAGCCAAATAACGGTTCATCGCGCTTTCATCATTCTCAACAATTTTTTCAACCAACGCAGCGCGATACTCTTTTGCTTTTTCGAGCATGTCAGCCGGAATGTCTTCATGACGAAAATCTTGTCCCATTTCGTCATAATAAATTTCTGCATTCATGTTCAGCAGGTCGATGAAACCGCGAAATCCACCTTCAGCACCGATCGGCAATTGCAATGGCACGGCATTCTTCGTCAACCGATCGTGGATTGACTGCACATCTTTATAGAAATCAGCGCCAGTTCGGTCCAGTTTGTTGATGAAACACAAACGCGGCACATTCAATTCATCCGCATAGCGCCAGTTGGTTTCTGATTGCGGTTCAACGCCGGCAACGCCGTCGAAAATCACCGCCGCGCCGTCAAGCACGCGCAGCGACCGTTTCACCTCAACGGTAAAGTCAATGTGACCCGGCGTGTCGATCAAATTCATGCGCGTGTCTTTCCAAAAACAGGTTGTCGCCGCAGCCGTGATCGTGATGCCGCGCTCGCGTTCCTGTTCCATCCAGTCCATCGTTGCTTCACCTTCATGTACTTCACCAATTTTATGTTTCTTACCGGTGTAAAACAGAATACGTTCTGACACCGTGGTTTTACCCGCATCAATGTGCGCGATAATTCCAAAGTTGCGGGTGTGGAGGAGAGAATAGTCTCGGGGCATACAGATTAGTAGGCAAAGTGCGCAAACGCACGATTAGATTCTGCCATTTTGTGAACATCCGCGCGCTTTTTCATCGCGTCACCCTCACCTTTTGCAGCGAGCATAATTTCTTCTGCAAGTTTTTCTTCCATCGCACGTCCTTTTTTTGCGCGTGCCGCATTGATAATCCAACGCATGGCCAACGCGTTCTTGCGTTCTGGCTTCACCGGAATCGGCACTTGATAGTTGCTGCCACCCACGCGCTTGGTTTTCACCTCAACGCCCGGGCCAACCTGCTTCAACGCTTCCTCGAAAATTTCGAGTGCGTCTTTGTCCTCTTTTTTCTTGATAATTTCAAACGCACCATACACAATTCCTTGTGCCGTGTTTTTCTTACCACTTAACATGATGAAGTTGATGAACTTACCAACTGATGGATTGCTGTAAATCGGATCTGGCGCAACATCGCGCTTTGGAGCTTGTTTTCCTCGCATAGATTATTTCTTAGTCTTAGCCGCTTTAGCTGCAGGATTTGCTGCGCCTGCCTTTGGCTTTTTCACGCCATAAATTGAACGGCTGCGACGACGATTCGCCACGCCTTGCGCGTCAAACACACCGCGCACGATGTGATAGCGAATACCCGGCAAATCTTTCACGCGTCCGCCACGGATCATCACGATTGAGTGCTCTTGCAAATTGTGGCCTTCGCCCGGAATATACGCACCGACTTCCATACCGTTGGACAAACGAACACGAGCGATCTTGCGGATAGCTGAGTTCGGCTTCTTTGGGGTCATGGTGGTGACCTTCGTGCACACGCCGCGCTTGTACGGCGCGCCTGCTTTAATTTCGTGACGACGGCGATGGAGAGAATCCAATGTCCACTGCATGGCAGGAGACTTGCTCTTCTTCTTCGCCGACGTGCGCCCCTTTCGGAGCAATTGGCTCATGGTTGGCATAACGTCTGGTTACTCTGACACGGCTATAACATTCCGCAGCCGTGCAGATGAGAGAATAATTTTAAAAAGGAATGTAGGGAGAGTGTACCGGAACGCCGAAAAACCGTCAAGATTAAAAAAGGGTGGCAGCGCGGATCCGTCTGGACACGCACCACCACCACTTGCTCACTGACCGTCACGCCGTGAGCAGCGTGTACGTATGGAAGAACTCCTTGTTGGCCGGCGATTCCGCACTCGAAACGTACATGTGCAGGACGCTGTCCGGCGCCATGACGAGCGCGTGCGCAACGCGCGCCGGAACCGTGATCTCCGTGCCCGGACCCAGGTTGGTCCACACACGCCGCACCTTGGTGTGGATGTCCTCAAACACCAGCCGGTCGATGCGGCCAGCCTTGAGGACAAACCGCTCCACGCAGTTGTGCCAGTGGTTGCCCACGGTGACCTGGCCCTTGGTGACGAG
>MFQD01000006.1:7644-17719 GCA_001782975.1 Candidatus Magasanikbacteria bacterium RIFCSPHIGHO2_02_FULL_50_9b | reverse complement strand
GCGTCACAAAATTCGCGCGCGCCTTACGTTTCAAACCACCCGGATCCTGCTTCGTAGTCAAACTTTCATTGATTTGTCTGAATGCTTCGCGCAATGTCGCCTGCGCATTTTGCGCATTTTGCGCGTGAATAGCTGCATACTTCTGTCCGATGATGGACTGTACTGGCGGAACCAAAGAATCTCGATCAAGATTGCTGATCACCTGATCAAAGCCAGCATCAAGCGCCGCAGCAAATTTTATGCCTGCATCGCCTTCCCACGTGTCAAAGGTGCTGCTCCTCCGACTCTTTTTGAGTCGAATATCAGACGGCTTGATCAGTTGCTCGGTAGCGCCGCCGCCACGCGCGCTTTGTCGCGATAAGATTTCCTGAAGCTCACCATTTGGATCCGCGTTAATAGTCGTAATTTTTGCGTTCAACGCAGCAGCAGCGGCGCGAGAAATTTCGTCCAGTCGAGCGTCTTGCGCCACTTGCTGCACGAATTGCTGTTGCCGCTGCAACGGAACGGTAACCGCCGCATTCATCAAATGCTTTTCAGCTTGATCCTGAATTCCTTTTGCACGAGGATCTTGCACGCCAGACAATGCGCCGTGTTTATCCTGCATTCCCTTCAGCTGATCCGCAACTGCATTTGCAAATCCTTCTTGCGCCTGATCAATTGGTTGCTGCTGCCCGCCTGCTGCCTGAACATTCGCGGTGAACGTCAATGCTGCTTCTTTGAGTTGTGTATCCGGCCGTGCGTGATCAATGTCTCTGTCATACGCCTGATTTGCCGCTTTCTCCTCTGCGTCTCTGCTCAAATCGCCCGGAATATTCGTTGCTTTATAGTTGCTCACGAGCGAATCCAGATCAGACTTCATCGCCTCCTGCTCTGCGCCAATGCGACCCTCAATTTCTTTCTCAGTCTTTGCGTCCCACGCAGAACCCATCTCAGCTTTCTTTTTCGTCACCTCTTTTTTCTGCTTCTTTTCGTAGTAATCATTAATCATGGACTTTGCCGTATCAAGTTCAAGCGTTGAGATGTTGCCGCTCGCGATGCTCTCTTTCATGTGATCAAGCAATACCTGTGGATGCGTCTTGCCTTCTGCAGTAAAAATTTCTTTTTGATACTCGTTCGCTTTTTTGCGCGCTTCGACTGCTTTTGCGTCGTACGTGTTTTTCTGTGCCAATGCTTCGGCGCGCGCCGCAGCTTGCTCTGCTGGAGATCGTGCCGGATCATTCGCGGTCTTCATGTAGGAATCAAACTTCTGCTTTGCGATCTTGTCAAAATGCTGCCCAAGTTCTTCGGCCTCCGCTGCCTTCGTTCGTTTTTCGCCAAGCTCACCAAACCCAAATTTGGATGCGGTGTTTTTCATTGCCTTGTACCCAGCGGCAGTGCGGCCACGAGCAGCTGCGCCAAAAACCGGTGATAGCGCTTTTTGCACCGGTGTTAATTTACCACCCGAAATCTCATTAGCCAATCCGCCAGCCTTACCCAAAAACGAAGTGACTGGCGCACGTTCCCCAACAAATCCTTTTTTTGCTGCGGTCGTGATTGAAAATGCGCCTTTGCCAACTGATTGCTTGCGCAAAAAACCGAGACCGCTGCGCGCTGCGCCCGTCAATTGCTTGTTCGCAAATCCGGAAATTGATTTCGCGGCGCCCCCCGCAACGCCCACTGCCCACTTGGCGCCAAGCATGAAGATCACGATCGGGACAAAATAGAGCGCGAGATTTTCCCACTGCGAAATTTTTGTCGCCGCGATTGCTGCAGGCGCCGTTGCTTCAGTTTCCGCAAATAATTTGCTGCCTTGTACCGATTCTTTCGTCAGATTAAATGCGTCGTCGCTCACCGCAATTGACGCGAGCGAAATCCAGACAATGAATGCCACGATCGGTCCGGCAATCAACTGCTGATTAAACGCGTGCCACCATTTGCTCGAAAAACTTTTGGTGACTGGCAACACTTTTGCAACAAATGCGATTGGCGACGCCACAATTAAGAACCAAAGCGTCACGATACGCACAACCAAAATGATGTCGAGCGAGATGACCGCAAGGATGCCGATGAATGCGATGATGGTGGTGAACACGTTTGCACCGATTGTTGAAAAAAAGTTTGCCGCGATTGAACCGATAAGATCGCCGCTTAATTTTGCGCCTTCAACTGCGGCCTGCGCCGTGAGCGTTGAAAAATCTGCTGCCTGTGCGCCTTCGAGTTGCGCATCTTTGGTGGCGAGAGCCAGCTGTAGCCACTCTCCCACTTGAAACATTTTGACGAAATTGCCGGCTGCAGTTTCCGAGTAGCCGCTCACGAACGTCATCATCACCACTTGCGACGCGTCGATCAGCACGCCGCAAATCAGTTTGCTGAAATTCACGAGAATGGCGGCAAAGAAAAAATCTTTGAGCAAGCTGCTCGCCTGGTATGAATTGACATTGAGGATCGTTGCAAACGCGATGACGAGCAGCGCAACCACGAGAAACATGTTGGCGATGTCGCGCGTAACGGTCCAGCCGATTGTGACAATATGCGATCCCAGAAAGCTGTTGTATTGGCTGACGCCAATCAAGAAGTTCATGAGAAACAAAAATATGCCGCTGAACAAATCGGCGAGTATGTCGGATAGCTGCCAGATGATGAAAATCCAGACGAGCAGCGTGCTGCCTGCTTCAACACTCGCTCCCCAGACGCTGCTCAATGCATTACCGGCAAATCCAAGTGCGCCACCACCGAGTTTTTTGAGCGCGGTGCCAGCAGCGCCAGCCGCATGCGTTGTATGCGGGGCAAACAACGTTAAAATCGGCGCTGAATATAACAAAACACGCCACGCTGCGGTGTGTTGCTCGGCGCGGTGTTTCGCGATCTGTCTGACGATGTTAAATTTGCTGAAAAAACGTCGCATGTGAAGTTCACGAGCGAGTGGAAAGTTCGTTGACAGTATAGCACATTCGTGGGAAAGTGTGTGTATTCATTTGTCGGCTATGACACCAAAAAAAGCACTTGTCCACTTTGGCATCCGCGCGCCGCGCCAGATCAGCCCGATTTCCGTTGGACTGATTCACGCTTCATTTAAAGTTGAGGCGCGCGACGGCTCGCTGTTTGTGTTGCAAAAACTTCATCCAATGCTCGCACACCCTTCGCTGACCGAAGATTATGCCTCGGTCACCGCGCATTTGGCCGCGCGCGGCGTTCGCGCGCAGTCCGTCGTGCCCGCGACTCATGGGGTACTCTCGATTCCGGATGATGCGGATCCAAAACGCCGCTGGCGATTGCTCACGTTTGTGCCGGGTCAGGTATTTGAATCAATCAATACCGCGGCGCGTGCCCGTGCGTGTGGCGCGGCAACGGCGGAATTTCAACAGGCGCTTGTTGATTTGCGCTATCGGTTCAAATCGCGGCTTGCGCTGCACCCGTATGATACGCTGAAATTTTATCGCGCGTTTGCCGCAACGGCAAAAAAATTCGCGCGCCATCCGCTCATGGCTGCGGTGCGCCCCGATGTTGATTTTTTGCTGCGCGAATTGCCGAAATTGCAGTTGCCAAAAAATTTGCCTGCTGCCGTGGTGCATGGCGATTTAAAAATCTCAAATTTTGTGTTTGACCGGCGCGGCGCGCACGTTTCAGCGATCATTGACTTGGACACCTGCGCGCGATTTCCTGTGTTGTTTGAACTCGGCGATGCACTCCGCTCATGGTGTGGCGGCCGCGAGGATGATCCGAAGAATCGATTTAATCTGGCACTCTATCGCGCTGCCGTTGCCGGCTATGTCGACGCAGCGCCACGATTCTTGCGCGCGCGTGAGCGCGCGCTGCTCCCCCGCGCCGTCAAATTGATCGTGTTGAATCTCGCATCGCGTTTTTTGCGCGACTATTTCGAGGACAATTATTTTGGCTGGAACCATTCAAAATACGAAACGCGCCGCGCCGCAAATTTGGCACGAGCGCGCGGACAGATTGCGTTGTATCGGGATCTCGCAAAAAAATTAAAGTAGTGCGTGATATTTTTCTAGAAGATGTAACGCTTGCTCTTTTGAAATTGGATCATAATACAAAACCGTATCACCATACGCGAGCGGTACAGCAAACATTTTATGAATGAGCAGCGGGCCCCACGACCATTTTGAAATCACCGATCCGTCGGCCTGTAGTATTCCACCGTGCGTAAATTCGTTTTCATTTTGCGACAGATTTTTATAGAGCACCAAAGTTCCCTCCTGCATCTGCTGCGCCTCTATTAATTCACCACAGGCGATCAGGTGTTCGATAAAAAAGCTGTAAATAAATCCACCAGTTTTATTGATTACGGATGCATTCTCATGGAGCCCAAGCATGAACAAAAAACAGTTATAGTTTTTATCAGCAGTTGGCGGTGGCGCTACCATCTGTAATTCTGACGGCAAAATCGGCATGGTGTTTCGAAAAAATAATTCCGGAACATACCAATTCTTTTCGTTTTCTGTGGATACGATTTTGTTTAATTGATACCTGATCGCTGCTATCATATTTTCTCTACATAGTTTATTACGAGATCAAGAGCATTAATCGCATCTTGCTCTGTTTTTGTATTATATACCTGTCCACCCAATTCTGAAAAAATCCGACAAGTGATCGCGGAATCATCAAGCAGAACGCAGTTGCCAACCTCAGCACCACACGCAGCAATGGTCTCCAAAAAATACTCACCGCATGCATCAGCCTTACACTTTCCGAGCAATGCAGAGCTATGAATCACATCAAATGTTTTGCTTAAAATCGGCTGATGCGGAAGTGTAAAACGGTGAAATGAATCCATGTTATCAGTCGCCAAAATACAGTGATAATATTTTCTTAATGTTGAGACACGTGTGAGTATCTCGACTGAGATATCGATGTGCGCACAATCATCTATGAAAATCTTATACAAATCATTTGCGTCGATACCAATATTTTGTGCAATAAGCGCATGTACCTGCTCACTGGTCACCTCACCTCGCATCCAAGAAACGAGTGCATCCTTATGTTGCTTGAATAAAAAAAATTCAATTTTTTGAAAATACTCCGAAAGTGGATGATTTACATTCTCAAGACTAAACCAAAATTTGTTATACGAAAGCACTCCGTTAAAATCAATAAACAATATGTTTCTTTTCTTCATAATTAACTCTGGCTCTCGCCATTTTGCATCAGCTGTATTTTTTACTATTTGCATGATTCTAAATCATACGCCGAAATCTCGCTGTCAACAATCGAATCATTTCCGCTCAAATAAGCCAATTTTAATCAAAGTGCCCTTGACAAACCGTTGTTTTCGTGTTATGGTTGTTTTAGTGGCGCACCGTATTAACTTTTGTACGGATGTGCCCAAAGAACGACAGAACGGAGGGAGTGATGCAGTTCCGTCAAATCAATGCCGCGTGTGCGGGGCTCGTGTGTGGAATCGTGTTTGCGATGTTGCTGCTCGGCGGCTGCTACGAACTGACCGGCGAGTGTTCGCCAGGGCCCTGCGCCGATGCGTCGGTTGCCAAGGACGGGGGTGGCAATGGCACGGACAGCTCGATCGTCGGAAGCGACAGCGGCGGCCAGACGGATGCGAGCGCTGTGGACGCTGGCGCGGACGACGGCTCGGTCGCACAGCCCGAGACGAAGAGCGACACGCCGATCGCCAAGCTCTGCCCGCCGGCAAAGCGGCCGGATGCGACGATCGAGGTCGCCTACAAGGGCGAGACGTTGTGCCTGTCCGCGTTTGAGAAAACGGCGTTCGAACTGCTCGACTCGAGCAAGGGCGTGCCGGCAAACTCGTGTGCAGACTTCGGTGATCCGGACTACTGCTTCGCGGAATTCGCTCTGGGCCCGGCGACGGAAGAAGGGTGCTTCAATGTCACCCTGACGTATCCGCAGAGGCCAGATGCCCAAAAAAACCCCTTCACGTTCCAGAAGTGCGATGCCGGCACTGGGCTGTGCGATCACAAGAAGGTGAAGGATGGGTGGACGGTAACGAATACGCTGGACGTCAAATCGAAGCTGTACACCTACACGGTCTTCGAGCCTGACGGAACCAAGGACACTCGCCCGTTCAAGCTCGTACCAAAAAACTAGATCATCAACACACACACCGTCGGGGTGCAGACGCGAGAAACTCGCGCGCCTGCATTCCCGGCGGTAGTTTTTTATTCCTTTACAATAATGTAACCTTGAAATGGTGTAAAGTATTTTACATCTGTTTTCTCACACAAAAGATTACCCTCTAGATCCTTCCCTCCATATCCTTGTGTCTCCCCATTACAAACATCCCAATTATCCTTCAGCTGCACCCGCGGCTTAAACACGCAGAACCGCTCGCCAATGCCAACTTTGCCAGCCAGAGAGTATTGCGAGATTGACGCAGGGGTCGCGACCTCGAGCTTGCCACTATTTGCGCCAGCGCTCCCGCCCGAGACACTACACGTCGGCGTGAACGTATACGCATGGACATACTGGAAGAACGCTGGCTCGCACGCGCCGTCGTCAGACGCGCCGTCACCTGCCCACGTGCCAAACGCCCATTTCAAATCATCGGATGCGGCAGAGCAGACAGCGCCTGCAACCGTGCCGTTCACCCCAACACAATCCTTGTCTGTCGTGCAGGTGTGATTATAATCCGCAATCTTGAATCCATTGCCATCGTCAAACTTGCACACCGCCGCCGGCTTTGCTGGCGTCGAGCACGCTGGTTTGTGGTTGCGATACATACCTTCTTTGATTAACGCCGGTGAGCCATCGCCCCACGCAATTTTTAATCGACGAATTGGCATGTGATTTTGGTCCGCAGATCCGTAAAACTGCACGTTGGCCGCAACCGACCCCTTGCCAAATACAATGCCGCCCGCGTCATACACCCCGTTGATCGTCATCCCGTATTTGCGCGTCAATTGGCACGTCCCACCACGCGCGCCCGTGCAGGTCGAGGGGTCGAGCGCGAACAACGCCGGCGCTTGAGCGACGCCAGACAGTGTATTGTCAGATTTAATCACCTCATCAAGAGGGCTCTGTTTGTACACCGGATTGTAATCGATTGACGTGACAAACAATTTGTAAAACCGCGCAAACAATTTGTTGAGTGCAGCCGTGCCATCGCCAAGTGTCACTGATCCAGCCAGTTGGTTATTATCTTTGGTTAAACAATTCGCGCCACCCGTCGCACAGCTATAGCCGCGCGCGCCATCACCGCCGCCCAACGCTTCGCTGAAATACAAACCAGTTTTCGTGCTCGCACCTTTGTGTGTGAACACCAGATGGTTCGGCGTCTGATTTGTTTGGAGTGATCCATAAAACTGCGCACTTGGAACGAGCGCCGTCGCACTATTCACCATTATCGCAGCTTCGGTCACACCAGTATCAGGCTCATCAAGTTTGGTGTACACGCTGCCTTGTGGATACCCGCCCCACAATCGATGCGTGAACGCCACATTTTTTCCATCATCATCGGTTTGCAAAATTTGCGTGCAGGCGTCGCGCAAATGGACACGCACGTCCCATCCAGCTTGCAGAGTTCCGTTTTGCTGTGTCATACACGAAGCTGCATCAATGCCATAAAAATCACCCTTGTCACCAAACCGCAAACGCAGCGTGTATCCCTGTTGCGCTCCATACTTTGAATCATTTGTATCGCCGCTGCAGCTCTGTGCTGCTCCATGCAAATTCTGGGCTGGCGCAACTCCATTATTAGTTGTGACGATATCACCGAGCCAAAAAGCGTTATTAAATTCATTCCACACATATCCATTACCACCATCACTACTGTAATGATCATTCCAATTCACAAATGCTTGATTATCAATACGCACAAACCAAATCTGTTGAAATGTTGAGTTAGGATTCACGTCCGCAAGTTGACGAACATACGCCCGGCCGTTAGCTCCCTTCCCGGTCCGCGCAACGCCAGTCACCGCGATCGCCTTTGGATGTTTTGGCGTGACAGCACTTGATTTGGTCTCCCCGCCCGGTTGACAGGTAAAAAAATCATTCGGGTCTTTCGTAGAATCAGTAGAATCAAATGGGCTGCACGGATTCTTCGCGCCCCCTGCAGATTCACCGCACAAGACTTGACGACTCAATTCTGTCAGTGGCGCCACACCAGCTTCCGAAAATGCATGATGTGTTGGATCAAAGAAATCATACGGCCCCTCGTAACCCCACGCGTTTTTCTTATATTGAGTCACGTGATTGCCGACCGGGCATTTGTAGCTCGGATTCTTTTCTTTCACTTCGTCATACCACTTTTGCTTCGCGTACACGCGCACCTTGCCATCATCAACAATTTTAATGACAAAACCAGCTGGGAAAAAAGTATTTTTGTCTGTTGCCACTAGCTCAACATAGTCAATCTCGCGTGACTTCAGGTTATTCGGAAGACCTGACATCCCGTAGTCCTTATAGCCAGTATACGAATTAACATCCTTCTCCCCCGTTACCACATACTCAACAGAGCTCTGATATTTATACGACATGACGCCACTGCTTGCACTCTTCGCACGACCACGCGTTGCCGCGCAATAATATCGCCCCTCGCCAGCAGCCGAAACTTTGAACGCGGCACTGGTGTATTGGTTGTAGACATCCGTTGACCCAATATCAATTGGCAGCCATGTCAAACACGCCTGCTCGTCGTTGCGGCCATTCACATGTGTACGAAAATCTTTTTCAAGGCAGTAGCCTTTCCAGCCGTAGAATTTCGTTTCTTTAGTTTTGAATTCGCACTTGCCATCGTCATTTGAATATTGCCACCCGAGCGTTTTGTCATCACTTGCTTTTGACGCAAAACTTTTCAATTTAACGACGCGCTCATCAATGCACTCATAATCATTGTTGCATGATAGCCCAATCTTGGAATGCACCTTTGGATTGTCCGCAGTACGCGACCCTTCGACAAACCAACCACCGCTGCACGTTCCGGCCGCGATTGCGCCAGCGTCTGTTTGCTGCGTTGCCTTGATTGCAATCTTAGCAAACGGAACGGACAACAGATGTGTCTGCTGTGTTTTTGGATCGTTAAATTTAATTTCATCCGGAAATTTTACCATCGCTGAAGCGCTGGAAGGGTCTTCAACCGTTGCTTCATACCACCATCCATGATCGTTTTCCTGTGCGACAACCACGTCGCCTTTTTTCAAACCGCTTTTGTCCCCACCCGGATAGGCGAGGTAACCAATCGCAACACCCGATTCAAAATCACCGTCATCATATTTGATGTCATATTTTC
This sequence comes from Candidatus Magasanikbacteria bacterium RIFCSPHIGHO2_02_FULL_50_9b, assembly GCA_001782975.1. Taxonomy (GTDB): domain Bacteria; phylum Patescibacteriota; class Patescibacteriia; order Magasanikbacterales; family 2-02-FULL-50-9b; genus 2-02-FULL-50-9b. Next base: position 8,520 of record MFQD01000006.1, on the reverse strand, counting down.
CTCCTGCCTGGCTGGCGATTTTTCCCGGGTACCATCGAATATGCCCGGGTTCAGACGCCTTCCAGCGCGCAAGCACTGCCTCGCCATCTTTGCCTTTCACTACCGCATCATCAAGCGAAAAATATCGTGGCACGCCCAATTTGCCATACTCAATTTTTTTGTATGAACAATCACACGATGCGTTTTTAATGGTAAATGGCGCTGATTGACCCGTTGCCTTCTGATATTCATCAAACGTCGTCCACTGCGACGGCTGCGTATTCCATTTTGGCGCCACAAATCGATTCTGCTCGCACACCCGCGCGTGCTGATAGCCTTGCTGCAACGCGCTCGGCACGCCGAAAATATTCGATGCCGCAATGACACTCACCGGAAATGGTGAGTCTTGCTCTGGATAACCACGGCATGAACTTTCGGTGAAAAAAATCGGTTCAACCGCTGCTTTTTGTTGCATAAATCCCTCGATCGGATACCAGCATTGCTGCGCGTAACAGACACCGTTAAAACTGACGTTGCCAAATTCATTTTTAATGCTCGTCTGTACCGCGCTGCTCGTGAACATTTTCGCAATGCATGATTTTCCATTATTCGCGCCGGTGTTTTTCGCACACGTTGCGTCCTCAGGTTCAAAACCGACGCCCATCAGCATGTTGCCGGATTCAGCCTGTGCCTGACTCTTACTAAACCACCCGACCGTGTCTGGTTGAAACTTATGCCACAATGAATAGCCGCTGAATTCAAGTCCGTACCAACCAACATTGCGCGAGACATACCGCTCGGTGGTGAGCGGCAGCGCGCGCGACAGTTGGTCAGCGGGCGACAACTGCTGTGGCGTCACCCAATTTCCGCACTGCCCGACCGCGCCGGAATCTGTTG
>MFQD01000006.1:5889-7635 GCA_001782975.1 Candidatus Magasanikbacteria bacterium RIFCSPHIGHO2_02_FULL_50_9b | reverse complement strand
CCACTCGGCGCACGTGCGATCGCGGCGAACTTTCACGACCGTATTGGCATCAGGTGCCGCAACGCAGAATCCGCGACCATAGGCGACAATTTTTGCAACCTTCGCCACGCCGCTCGCATCGTTGCAATTCAGTGCACTCAACGGCACAGTGCCAGAAAGCGGTAATGCCGGATCATAATCTGGATTTGGAAGCCATCGATCTGACCCGACAACCAAACCAAAATTTTTCAACTTCGCCAATTGACTTTGACAATCAGTTGCCACAAATAATCCGTTTGTCTGTGCTACATCACAATCGACCGCTGCCTTATCAAGTGCCCCAAGTCCACCTGTGCCAACTGGCCCCACGAGCACCCCGTCTTTTGCCTGATCGCCAGCCGCGACATTCGCGTTTTTGAGCACTTGCGCGCACGCCACATCAGTCGTCGGATCTGATTTGCAGTACGTTGAGAGCGTTGAAATGTTTTTGTCGCCATTTGAAACGTCATCCAAAATCGTGCACCCTTCTTTGAGACTCACTTTGCCGTTGCACGTTGCCGTGTCGAGGCGCGAATTTTTCATGAAGAAGTATGAGCGCCCCGCCGGATCATCTTTCGACACATCCGCGCGATCAACGAACTCGGTGCACTGATCAAACGTTTGATCGCACCGCGCCGTCATGCCGCCATAATTTGCGTCGCCGTTTTTGTACACGCCATAGGTGTTGCCGCCAGACACAAATCCGGCGTAGCACGGCTCAATCGTCCCTTCAATGAACCATCCGGAATATTCCACACCCTTGACCTCTTTTTTCTCGTGATACTCACACCGATGTTTCGCGTCTGGATATTTAAAGTACCGCTGCACGCCGTCACTGGTGTTAAATGTTTGACACCATTCTTCTTCCTGCTTGCACGCGGTGGTCGCATAATTTTCCGGATTGTTCATGCGATGCACTGTTTCTGATTTGCCATCGACCGTGAGCCCGAGCGCACTGCATCCTTTTTTATCAGCCGGACAAAACGCCGCTGAATTTGCAACGGCATAGACCAAATCATCAGCAGGAATCACGCGCGACACGCTTCCGAATTCAACGGTGCGTTCCGAAACTTCTTTGGTGTTTTGCGTGGTCAAGAATTTCTGGCAACCCGCAGACGACGCGTTGCACAAGCCGGTGAATCCGGTCAGATAAATCGTTGGTTTTTTCGAATCTGATTTCGGTTTATACGCGCGGCAGTTCAACCCCGCACCCGGAATTGAATCAGTTGGATTTGCATCGCACATTGCCGGCGTCACCCACGAATTTTTAATTGCATACACGACATCTGTTTGTTCTTTGATCACGAGATTTTCCAAATACACGAGGCTCGTACCCGCAGTTTTTTCAAACACGAGCTGCGCCGCTGCATCAGTCCATGGCGCAACTGAACTGCTCACCTCAAATCGGCGCCAGTCCGGTGTTACCACCAGTGGCTGGCTGTTGAGCAACGCGTCATTTCCAAGATTTGCAGCACTCTTGAACTTCACATTCACACTACCATTCCCTTTTGCCCACAGCACAATGTGATATGTTTTGCCTTGTGAAACTGAAATTGCGCGGCTCGCCGTTGCACCGGAAATTTTCAAAACACTGTCGCCAACCGTGATTCCTTCGCTCGATAATTCACCGCCGCTCCAACCGCTCGCCGAAGCAAACGTTTCGTTCACCACAATTTTTGGACTCAACGACGCAGCACCATTGTACGCGCGGCAACCGACAAATTCCTG
>MFQD01000006.1:0-5847 GCA_001782975.1 Candidatus Magasanikbacteria bacterium RIFCSPHIGHO2_02_FULL_50_9b | reverse complement strand
AGTTTTTGACACGAGCCGATAGTACGCGAGACCTTGCGCGTCGAACAACTCTCGACAATCAGCGTTAAACTTTGGATTTGGTTTGCCATCAATGACACGATTTTTGTAGACTGTTGCGTTGCACTGTGTGTCAAGCGCGCCCAACTCTGCATCAGCTGCATCGTACAGCGGTGACCCGGCGCCAAACACAGATTTTTTTTCTGTGAACAGCGTCAAATCATGCTGGCGCAACTGATAGCCAGACTGATCCGACCCTTCCCATGAATAAAAGACGGCGTGATTTGTTGCAACGCTCGGATCAGTGCATTTTTGAATTTTTGAAAAATATGCGCTCGTGCCGCCACCCTTTGTCGCCGAGTCAATGTTCGTGTACGCATCACACCCGACCACGTCTTGTGTGCATTGCTTCGCTGTTTTTGGAATAAATGCCGTTGCCGGTGCGGCGAGCGGCTCAGTTTGTGTTGGGCTCTGATAGTATGACGTGTATCCAACACACTCAGCAGCACATTCATCATTCCACGCGATCACGGCGCCTGACCCATCTTTGGTGGCGAGCGTTGCAATGCCCGGAATCGCCGCTTCTGCGCTCCCCACCGGTTGATACAATTCACACCCAACCTCGTCGACCGTGCATGATTGCGCATACTGCGCGCATTCAGAAGGATCTGACAGCAAACCCTTGCAACCAAGTGACGGCGGCGCTAATCTGAGAAATTGCGTTTTGCCATTGGATCCGTTTTGCACTTCGGTGCAGCCGGCGTATTTCGCATCGCACTGTTCTGCTTTTGCATTCAAATATGCTTTTGGTTTCGTGGCGTCAAATCCGCCAGTCGATTTGTAATCAACACTGTATCCCAAACAACCGGTATTTTTTTCGCTACACACCGCGGTGCTCAATGTCGATTCAATCAAACCAATTTGCCCAAACTGTTTATTGTTAAACAAACGGCAGCCGGCAAATTGCGCCGGACAGCTTTCGGCGTCAAATCGAAACGTGTTGCGCTCGCGCAAGCAGTAGCCGTACGCGCCCGTGCATTTTCCCGCGTCGTCTTCTTGCAAACAGGATGCTTGATCTGCGCATACCTCTTGACGATTCGCCGCCATTTCATTTTCAAGCACCGCGCCGTACACTTTTGCGCGGCACACCAATTCTGGCATGCGCAACACCCAATTTGGATCAATCAAATGACAGTACGGATGTTGCTTGTCGCGACCAGCGCGACACGTGTTTCCCGAACCGCAATCGCCGTCGCTTGTACATGTTTTCGTTGCGTCATTCGAACAAGAGTATGCGCAATTGTTAAACCCTTTTACCACTTCGCCGAGCGTTGCCTTGCCCGCGCCATCTGCAGTTGCCGCTGCAATCTCCCATCCGATTGGAATAACGCGCACTTTGCGCATCTTTGACAGATTACTCTGGCAATACGCGCTCTTGAAACACAGACGATCTTCGTTGCGCGCCGTTTGCGACGCGGACACCAATTCCCAATTTGCGTGCAATTTATCCTGATCAAGCGCATCTTTAACGGTCAGTGGTTTCCCGGCATCAGCAGCACGGATCGCTGCGACGAATGCTGAATCAAGCACACAGTTATCTGGCTGCGCAAATTTATCCGGACAGGCATTGAACAAGCTGAGTTGGTCGATGTCACCTTCACTGATCACCGCTGTTTTAACGTCAGAATAAATTGAACCCGGACCTCCGCTGCTCGCTGATTTGCCCGCGCCAAAAATATTTCCCAAATTAACTTCCTTGCTTGATGCAATTGAACCCTTACCCTGCTTAAAACGAGCGATCAGTTTTTTCGACAAACTGTTGGCGAGTGTTGTTGCAAAAATTGCCGGAATCGCCTCGGCACCAGATGCCAACACACCGCCAAGCAACTGCGCTTCCTGTTCCATCTGAAACTTCGCGCTATTGAGCGATGCGTCTTCTTGTATCTGCGAGCTTGATTGCAACACTTCGCCCGAAATCGGGGATGTCAAATCTTTATGCGTTTTCGTGGCAAGCCGCTCATATTCAGCCTGTTTCTGCTCGCGCACAATCGCTGACAGCGCTTGTAATTGTGATTGAAAAATTGATTCAACTTCAGAGCCGCCACCGGTGAATGCTTTGTTGAAACGGTCAAGCAGTTGATCTGCGGATAATTCGTTATTTAAGCTTTTGTAACTGAGTGCGATTGAACCAGCATCACATTTTCCCAGCGTGCCAGTCGAAAGGCCGGAAATATCCTTACCTTTGTTGTTAAATGGCGGAATGTTTGCCTGCTGATTCAGTGCGCCGTATAAACCGGCGAGCACACCGAGCGGGGCTGCTGGATCATTGATACAAAGAAGGCTCGCGTTTGCAAAATCTTCTGACATTTGATCAAGCACGTCGCCAAGCGCTTTGCGCGTTTGGTCTTCGACGTAATCCGCCGGTGATTTCATGTACGTCAACGGATTTTGACCGGGCGCGCCAGACACCACCCACGTTGCAATTGATTCTGCAGCTTCGCGTGCAATTTGTTGACTGACATTAACTGCGCCCACCACCACGACATTACGAAACACAACTTTAAGCAATCGCTGAATGTAATCTGAAATTGCTTGCGTTTCAAGAATCGGCGCCGTAACCGCAAGCTGTGCGTACGCGACATTTGGAAAAATCAAAGCAATGAGCAGTGTTGCCGCGATGATCTGCTGCTTTATTTTTCCAACGAACGTGCGCATACAAAATTATTCTGGTTTTTGCTCTGTCTGACCGCCGGACTCCTGCTCTTTTTGAGCTTCAGCAACAAGTTTTAACAAATCCGCGTCTGACATTGCATCAATCTGATCTTTTGGAACACCGTTTGCAATCAATGCCTCGCGAATTTGCACAATCGTCATCATCTGCTGATTTTGTTGATTCTGTGTGTTCACCTGTGCTTGCGAGGTGGTACCGAGTGGCGCTACCGAGGATGTAGATGTTGCAGTCAAACTTGTTTGTGCATCTGCAGCCACCGTGTTCAACAAACAATCTTTTCCTTCCGGACACGTTGGGCTCGTGCCACGACGCACCTCGTCTCCATCAAACGCACCGTCCGAATCCGTGTCGCGCATGTAAGGGCTCGAGTGATAGACGGTCAATTCATCGTAGTCCGAAAGCCCGTCTGTATCAGTGTCAGTTTTTTTGAGCGCCTCCAGCTCATTTTTCGCGCGCGTTGCCGGATCAACTGAAGCGAGATCATTTGATTTGATCCTACGTCCGTATCCAAAAATATTTGCTCTGAACTGGACAACACTCACCACCACAAGGAGCACACTGATAGCAATAAGCAGGCCAACGCCAATGCGCTGCCCTGTATCAAGTTTGGCCGCTGGTTCGAACTCTTGTTGTTCCATCACAATGTCTGGTGGAGACGTGTTGTAGTATACAGGTTTGCGGTGCGTCACGACAAGGCGCGGAGCAGGTTTATCCACTCTTCATGTGTCAAAGTTTCGGCGCGACGCGTGAAATCAAAATTGGTAGTAGTGTTGATTGGGCTCAAATTGTTGCGCAGCTGCTTGCGTGGACTGCTGAAACCGCGTTTGATGAGCGAAAATAAATTTTTTTGTTCTGCAGGCGTGACGTTGTGCCGCGCTGCTGCGCCAGCACCCGGAATCAGACGCACAATTGCGGAATCCACCTCTGGTGCCGGGATAAAATTCTGGCGCGACACCGTTGCAATGTATTCAACTGACGCAAACCACTGGGTAAACAGCGCCAATTGATTGGTGCGTGGTGGTTTCGCGATAAGCCGTTCCGCAACTTCTTTTTGAATGAGCAAACAAATCGTGGTCGGCGAGTGTGCGCTCTCAACAAAGTGTCGGACGATCTCACTGGTCAGGTGATACGGAATGTTTGCAATTAATTTATACGGCTGCATGACTTTCAAAAATTCTGGACGCGCGATTGCGAGTGCGTCGCCGTGCAAAATCTCGTGCGGAAATTTTTTTGGGATATTTTTTTCAAGATACTGCACCAATTTTGGATCAAATTCAATTGCCGTGACGTGGGCGCCCGCGTGAAGGAGCGATTCGGTGAGTGCGCCGAGACCCGGACCAATCTCCAGCACACGATCACCCTCGCGCACGTCACCGGCGGCGATAATTTTTTCAAGCGGCTCGCTGCTCACCAAAAAATTTTGCCCATTCTCACGCGATGGATGAATTTTCAGTTCATTAATTTTTTTGTTCACCCACGCTCGATCGATTGACCTCATAGTTTGACTGCGCCAGCGCGCAAAATTTCCCAATGCCCTTTTGTAAATCGCGCGATTGTTGATGCCGGGTGTTTTGGCAGTGTACCCTCATCGATAATCATGTCCGGAACTGTTGGCGCGCCTTTAAATATGCGGCGTACTGCCGCAGCGCTGTAGCATGCCGGCTCGCCAGATTTGTTTGCCGATGTGGCAACAATGGGTGCGCCAATTTTTTGCGATAGTTCGCGCGCAAATTGATAGTCTGGAACACGAATAGCGATCGTGCCATCACGCGCGATGACGCCGCGCGCCAGCGTTGCACGCGCGTGAGCATTCGCCGTCAAAACCAGTGTCAACGATCCCGGCCAATGTGCGTTCATCACCCGTTTAATTTCTTTGTGTCGCAGCTCGCGGCTCTCAACAAATTTTGCAACCATTTTTTGCGATGCAGCGATCAATGAAACTGACTTTGCGCGACTGCGTCCTTTCATTAAAAAAACCTTCGCGACCGCGTCGCTGTTGCGCGCGTCGCATCCGATGCCGTATGACGTGTCGGTGGGAAAAACAAAAACAGAATTTTTCATGTTGTTGCAGGAATGGCGTGCCGCGGCACACGAAAAAGCACGACTGAAATAATGGCAAGCAGTGCAGCGAACGCAAATAAATAGACTGATTCCTGACTGACAAGCCATGCGCCAAAAAACAACAGCGGAATGTCAAAAAAACATTTGATCAAATTTGAAAGTGACAATGTGGTCGCTCGATTAAATGAAAAACTACGTTTGTTGTAGAGTTCGCTGTAGAGCGGCCACCGCACCGGCTCAACGGAATTGAACATAACGAACAGTAAAAGCAAGAACCACGGATTTGGCGCAATGACTGACACCACGACAAACACGATCAAAAAAACAGTGAACCACAAATTAAGACGGTTGATTTCTTTGACAACGGCGACTGACTTGCGCTCGGTGAGGCGACGGGTGAGCCAAAATGCGATTGATTGAATGAGGCACATGCCGATGCCAACAAACACGATCAAAACGCCGCGATCAACGAAATACAGTTGGTGCACACGCCACACCAAAAAGCTGGCGATAAAAATTAACGTTCGACTGATGATCGTGCGGATGAGCACAGGATCGGTGCGCACCAAATTAAACGCGTCGACCAGAATTCCCTGTTTTTGTTTGAATGCATCCATGTGGTGGTATGGTTCCACGAGTTTGAACGCACTGTACAGCGCAATTGCAACCGCAAACAAATCGATCGCGATGATGATGTTGAATTGCCAATCGAGCAAATGCTGTGCGATGAGCGCGCCCACGAGCGGTGTCACGATTTTTGCAAATCGTTGTGCCGAATAGTAACGACCGAGCTCTTTGACACTTTGATTTTCTTCACCAAGCTCGCGTGTGGTGTCGTAGACAAGTGCATCGTCCGTACCGGTGAACAACGCAAATGCAGCGGCATACGAACCCAAAGCAAACAACATGGCAGTGTATGAATCTGCGGTAAAATAAATCACTTTTTCGAGTGCGAGCAGCGTGATGGCGAGCACAATTGTTTTTTTGCGCCCCCACCGATCGGCGAGATAACTGGACGGAACCTCAAGTGCAATGTTGACGACGCTGAATGCAATGGC
>MFQD01000005.1:24776-27135 GCA_001782975.1 Candidatus Magasanikbacteria bacterium RIFCSPHIGHO2_02_FULL_50_9b | reverse complement strand
TTTAAAGGGAGCTGACGGCGATGTAATGACTGGCGTTGCATCTCGGCTGAGCCGAATATACACGGGGCCACGATACTGTGCGGCGGCAAGAACGGCACGGCGAGCTTCGTTCACATCACACGGCGCCAACACAACCATATTCGGCAATACGCGCATGATTGCGATGTCTTCGAGCGCCTGGTGCGTTGCGCCATCAGGTCCGACAGAAATACCGGCGTGCGCGCCAATGATTTTTACATTTAAATTGCTGTAACAAATTGAGACGCGGATTTGATCCCAGTTTCGGCCTGGCGAAAATACGGCATAACTTGCAATAAACGGTATTTTTCCACACGATGCCATGCCAGCGCCAACACCAGCCATGTTTTGTTCCGCAACACCCATTTCAAAAAAACGATCCGGGAATTTTTTCGCAAAAGCGAGTGAGCGCGTTGATTCAGTTAAGTCGCAACACAAAACTACGACGCTCGCGTCACGTTCGCCAGCAGCAACGATGCCGTCGCCATACCCATTGCGCGTCGGAATGAGCTCAACTTTTTTTGAAAACAGATTTGGATTGAGAAAGGGGGCGTATGACATACTGTTCATTCGTGTTCACTCTCAATGCGACCGCCGAGCGTGCGCAATTGTTGCAACGCATCGGCCGCCTGATCTTTATTCGGTGGTTTTCCATGCCACTCAAAATCATTTTCCATGAAATCAACACCCTTGCCCGGAATCGTGTGTGCCAAAATGAGCGTCGGTTTTTCCGCAATCGCACGCGCCTCGTCGAACGCATCAATAATCGCGCGAATATTATGGCCATCGACCTCAATGACATGCCAGTTAAACGATCGATATTTGTCGGCAAGCGGTTCGAGCGGCATGATTTTTTCTGTCGGGCCATCAATCTGAATATTGTTGCGATCCATAATCGCCGTCAAATTATTCAGCGCATATTTTCCGGCGCACATCACTGCCTCGAACGTCTGGCCTTCTTCTTGTTCGCCGTCAGACATCAGACAAAACACGTGCGAACGCGATTTGTTCAGTCGCAGCGCGAGCGCCGCACCAACTGCCTGTGACAACCCTTGTCCCAAGGGGCCGCCGGTGTTTTCAACGCCAGGCAACGAACCGCGATGTGGATGTCCCTGCAAACGCGAGTTAAGTTTGCGCAATGTTTTCAACTCTTTGCGGGGGAAAAAACCGGCGTGCGCCAGTGTCGCATACCAGACCGGACAAATGTGGCCGTTTGATAAAAAAATTCGATCACGTTTTTCGTCCAGCGGTTTTTTTGGATCTATTTTTGCAACGTGAAAATACAGTGCGGCGAAGACATCAGCCATACCGAGCGGGCCAGCGCTGTGGCCAGAGCCAGCAGCGAGCAACATTTCGATAATATCCGTGCGAATAGCGTTTGCGCGCGCCTCGAGCCCTTGTATTTTTTTGTCAGAGAGCGACATAGTGGATTCAAGTATATCACGGCGCATTTTTTTGATATACTATGCGGCACTATGGTTCGTGAATTCGCCGCAGGTAAGCCCGAACAACCGCAATTTGAGCAGCACGAATTTTATTTTATCAGTCGTGCACTCGCCAGACCGAAATTTTCGAATAAACCAAACGAAGATAGTTTTTTTAATGATACGGAACGGTCTGCGTATGGAGTATTTGATGGCATGGGCGGACATGAACATTCAGAAGTTGCATCTCAATTAGCGTGCACGGCAGTTCAAAAATTCATTGCCGGCATTCCGGCGGGCGCGGGCGAGGCAGCGATTTTGCAAACGCTTCACGATGCCTATGAGAGTGCGAACGGCGTTATTCGCCATGAGGCGATGTTGCGTCACCAAGCAAAACTGGGAACAACCGCAACGACCGTGCTGTTTCGATCAATCGACGGCACGCAACGCGCTTTTTTTGCACACATGGGCGATTCGCGACTCTATCGATTTCGTAAGGGTGTGCTCGATTTATTAACAACAGACCATGGCGCAATTTTTGGTTCATTGAAGGATTTACAGAATTCTGGCATTGATGTGCAGAAGCTCGCGCGACAGGTGGACGAAGTAACTGATCCGTCAAAAATTTCCGACCCATTGGTTGCGGCATTGTATGAAAAACGTAACAAGCTGACGCGGTATATTGGTCAGCATGACCAGGTGAATGTTGAAGTTGGTGCGGTTGATGTTGAGGACGCTGATGTTTATATTTTGACAACTGATGGATGGACGGATAATTTGACACACAGCGAGATCGAAAAACTGGCGAAGGAAAATCACAACCCAGCAATGCTCGTTGAAATGATTGAAGGAAGCGCACAACAAATTGTGCGAAACGCGCTCAAGCGCGGGGAGATTGCCGTTGTCGATGGTGGAGG
>MFQD01000005.1:14615-24764 GCA_001782975.1 Candidatus Magasanikbacteria bacterium RIFCSPHIGHO2_02_FULL_50_9b | reverse complement strand
CCGCGTGTCGAATCGGTTGATGTAGTCGATCGCTGCCAGCGCTGCGGTGCAGCCCATCCCCGCGGCAACCACGATTTGTTTATATGGCACGCGGGTGACGTCGCCAGCGGCAAACACGCCTTGCAGATTAGTGCGACACAGATCATCAACGATGATTTGGCCGGTCGGATCTTTTTCAACAGTTACAAATTGCGAATTCGGCGTGTTGCCAATGTGCACCATGACGCCTTGCGACTCAACGGTGCGTGTCGTGCCGTCATTGAGCGTGAACGTCACACCCTCGACTTTTTCGTTCCCCTCAATTTTTTGCGTTTTCGCGCTGTAAATAATCTCGACATTCGGCAATTTCACCAACTTGTCAATCAAAATTTGCTCACCTTTAAATTTGTCATTTTTGTTCACCACAAAAACCTGCGACGCGATCGATGCCATCATGAGCGCTGATTCGAGTGCACTGTTTCCGCCACCAATGGTGGTCGTGATCTTATTTTTAAACAACGGCCCATCGCACACGGTGCAATACGTCACGCCTTTATGATACAAATCATCTTCGCCCGGTACGACCAAATGTTTTGGTTTCACGCCAGTCGCGATGATGATTGCGATTGTTTCATAGGTGCGTTCTTCGCCGCTTAACGAGCGAGCTTTGACCACCCATGTTTTTCCGTTCGCCGAAATTTCTGAAACCATGAATCCTTCATCAATCGGCACGTTATTAAATTTTAATTGCGCGCCCATTTGCTCGGCCATTTCAAAACCGGTTGTATGATTCACGAGCGGCCAGTTTTCAACTTCACCGGACAGCGCAACTTCGCCGCCAATGTCGCCAGTCACCATTTTAAAATTTAATTTTCTGCGGCTGGCATACACAGCTGCAGTTGATCCGGCAATAGAGCCGCCGATGATAAGAAGGTCGAGCATAAGAGTAGTGCCAACGAGTGTAACCTATTCAAAGATGTTGTGCAACTTTTTGCAACGCAGCCCACGCGTTCGCCGCAGACAAGCCCGTTCCAAACAGCGACGAGTTCACCCGCGCGCGTGTGACGCCCGCATCAAAACACAGCGCCAGCGTCTCGGCAGAAATCGCTCCATCAACGCCAATGATAAGGCGCGGATCATACTCGCTGAGCTCAGCAATTTTTTTGAGCACCCCGTGTTCAAACGGTCGGCCAGACGCGCCCGGCTTCACGGTCATGAACATGACTTCGTCAACATATTGACCAAGTTCGCGCACCAGTGACGTCGGCGTTTCCGGATTGAGCGCCACACCAACATCCCAACCATGATAGCGAATTGCCTCAATCACTTGTTTTGGCTGCGTCGCTGTCTCGACATGAAAAATGACACGCTTCAGCGACGGAAGTTCTGTCCATGCTTCCAAATGCTCGATCGGATTCGCCACCATCAAATGCAATTCATAGCGCAGTGTTGAAATGATCTCGCCAATATCGTCTGCATCAGCCCACGTTTCGCCAGTGAGCCACGATCCGTCGATTACATCAATCTGCGCAAGTGGCGCGAACGATTCAATCGCGCGAACTTTTGTTTCAAATTCGTCGCGCGATTCGACGAGCAGTGCCGGAATGAGTTCAATCATATTTTTTATTATTCGATCGCCGCGATCCGACGCGCATGTCGCTCCTCACCTGAAAATTTTGTTGCCAAGAATTTTTTAACAATTGCTTTTGCAAAATCTGGCTGCAGCACGCGCCCGGCTAAACACAACACATTTGCATCATTGTGTGTGCGCATTGTTTCCGCGGCACTTAAATTGTATCCAAGTCCGGCGCGAACGCCGGCGTGTTTATTCGCCGTAACACACATCCCAATGCCAGTTCCGCAAAACAAAATGCCGCGCGATGCGCCGCTTGCGTCTGCGGCAACTTTTTCAGCAACCGCATGCGCGACCGTTGGGTAATCATCACCCGGAACCATAGTTTTGCTGCTTAAATCTTCGAATGGCGTGTTGATATAGCGCAGGTATTCTCCAACAGCTTCCTTGAGTTCAAAACCAGCGTGATCTGCACCGAGATAGAGCATAGAGTGTATGAAATATCGAGTATTATAGCATGTTTGCGGGCAAGGTCTTGACAAAAACGGGGATAAACGCACGTGTACCAAGAAAGTAATCGATGTTGGCCTTTTTCTTTTTTAACAAACCAAGACACTTGATTCTTTTTTAAATATCCGCTATCCTGAATCCCATTCAGCACACCTCGCTGAATCGATATCGAGGAAATCATGCTGCACGAATACCCAAGGATTGATCTCCCGCTGTGTCTACCGCCGTCACACATCGTGGATGAAGAAGTAGCTGCCGCGCTGAAGTGCCAACCAACGTTCTGGTCGCGTCAACACCCGAGCGACCCACCCGAATTCGAGCGCGCGATTGGTGCTGATTCGGCGGGCAGGTTCTGGAGTCCGGTCGGTGTGGCAATCGCGCACAGGCGCGTCGCGGCGCAACAATAGACTTCCACCGATCGATTCGAAAATCACCCCCCGTGACACGACGTCGCGGCGGGGTGATAATTTTTTTATGGCTCGGTGAAAATCATGGCGTGGCGACCTGTTCCTTTGTTTGGTTTTTGATAATCATGATTTGAATCCATGATCACATTCATGGGATAGCGATAATTCTCCCCAAAGCGCGTTCCGGGATCATGCGTCACAAACTCTGCGCGCGCCTCGTCATAGCCGACGATGAGCACTACATGATACGGATTCATCCGCAGTCGATAGTGCGGATTTTTTAATTTTGGTGAATAGGCGATGTGAATGACCGGTCGCCCCCCATCAATTTCTTTTTTGATTTGATCAATCGTCGGGTTTAAAACCACCGTGCCCCAAATTTTTGATTGCGCATCGATGAGCAGTTCGGTGTAATCGGAATTGGTGTCCTGATGAAATCCGAAATATTTTTTTTCATACGCCGCAAACGCGAGAATGCGATTGCGCACATACGTTGGCGTCAGATCATCGCCCGTGTAATAACTTTCTGCCATGATGATCACCGCTTCTTCACACGCATCCTTGAACGGTTGCGCGCGCCACGAGTTGAACGGCGCTTGCACGGTGAACGGAACATCCAAAATAACGGCACCGAGACTCGTGTCAGGCGCAACAAATGTTGCTGCGACAGCGGCAGCTAAAATTAAAACAGAACTTGTGTGTAACATTGCCATAATCATAGCACATACGGTAAGCTAGTTCTACTATGAAATATCTGACGAAATCAACGACCGAATCTGTTGCCGGCGTGCTGATCGTGCCTGTGTTTAAAAATGAAAAAAAGCGTCTATTCGGTGCTGTTAACACGCCTGAACGGGTGACTGGTGAGGCGGGGGAGCAGCTGCAGATCGTTATTTCTGACGCAGGAGGCACACACGAGGTACTGTTTTTGGGGTTGGGCGACGCGGCAAAAATAACGCCACATTCGTTTGCAATTGCCGTGGCACATGCGTGTAAAGCGGCACAGGAAAAAAAACAGGTTCAGTTCACGGTTTATGTACGCGAAGAATTATTTCGCGCTGCGGCAGCGGACGCTCGTGCGCTGGGCGAACTACTCAGTCGTTATATTGGTTTGGCAACCTATCAATTCACTGAGTACATGACTGATGAAAAACGGCATCTGCCGGAAATGGCGTCGGTTACGTTTGTGAATGTTCCGTTGCGTTTGATGAAGGCCTTTCAACAGGGCTTGTTGAACGGTCAGCAAATTGACGTCGCAGTGCGTGCAGCGCGCGCACTCGGCAATCACACACCAAGCAACATGCATCCGGCGCAACTCGGTGCAGAGGCAGTACGTCTCGGTCGCGGCATCAAAAATTTAACCGTTCGGGTGCTCGGCAAAAAAGAAATTGAGAAAGAAAAAATGGGCGGGTTGCTCGGCGTGAGCGCCGGTTCAGAGCGACCACCCGCATTCATCATCATGCACTATCGTGGTGCGCGCGCATCAGATGCACCAACGATATTTGTCGGCAAGGGAGTGACGTTTGATTCGGGCGGTATTTCGATTAAGCCATCTGACAAAATGGATGAAATGAAATTTGACATGATGGGTGGTGCGACAGTGATCGGTGCGTTGCTCGCAATCGCGACACTCAAACTTCCGGTGAATGTCATTGGTCTCGTTCCGGCAACAGAAAATCTGCCTTCGGGGACGGCAATTGTGCCAAGCGACATTTTGCACATGCATTCTGGAAAAACTGTTGAGGTGTTGAATACTGATGCAGAAGGTCGTTTGATTCTCGCTGATGCGCTGTCATTTGCGCAGCGGTTTAAACCAAAACAGATTATTGATCTTGCCACGCTAACCGGGGCGTGTGTTGTCGCACTTGGCGAATCACGCGCCGGTCTGTGGTCTACTGATGAAAAATTGGTTCGACGCTTGCAAGACGCGGCGACGGCAACAGATGAAAAAGTGTGGCACATGCCGCTGGGCGACGATTATTCGATGCAGCTTAAATCAGAAGTTGCTGACTTAAAAAACATCACCGAACGATGGGGTTCTGCAAACACGGCAGCCGCTTTTTTGCAGGAGTTTGCGGGTGATGCGCCGTGGGCGCACATTGATATTGCGGGAGTTGCATATTCAAGCAAATTGCAGCCATCGCGTCGGCATGGCGCGACCGGATGGGGCGTCGCCTTGCTTACTCAGCTCGTAAGGCGGTAAAATGGTGACAGAACATTTATATGAGCGACCTCACCACTACCGCACCAGCTGCGCCAGCAGAACGAGCGCTGGCAGCGCCAGAAGCAGCACCAGGAACATCGGTGTCCGACGTTTTGCTTGAGCAAGTTGACGTAAAAGTCAGCGCCATTGAGGCGCAGCAAAAACGGTTGACGCCATTTCAAACTGCAATTGCCACGGCGCAACAAGTTGCCACAACAGTGCAGGCTGCGTCAGCAAAATCAGCAAATCCAGATGTGGTGAACGTGTATGCGCGTGCGCTCGAAGTCGCGCAACAAATTGTGCTTGCCACGAAAGAACAAGGTCAAGAAGTTGCGGACAAAATCACTGAATTGCAAGATGAGCTTGAGACGTTGATCGCGCAGCTGAAAACTCAAGATCCAACCAATCCATTAGTTCAGGGGTTATAACAAAAAAATATGGGATTTTTTTCATCATTGTTTGGCGGTGGAGCGCAGTCAGCCGCGACCGCAGCTGCAGCGGCTCCGCTTGCATTGAGTCCTGCCGAAGAAGTGAAGCGTCAAATTGAAACAACAGAAGGGGAATTGCATGAGGCGCATGATCAGCTGGAGCATGCCACAGATCCGGGCATCAAGAGTTCCCTTGAAGCGCTCGTCAGTCGCAAAACACAGGCGCTCACCGATCTGCAGGAAAAATTACAACATTTGCAATAATCAAATCACATGATTGGGTATTTGTCAGGCGTGATTAAACGGGTGACGCCGCGCGGTGTGCTCGTTGACGTACAGGGCGTTGGATATCGCGTGGCGATGAACGCAGGCGATCTGTCGCGCGCGATGGGTGGCGCAACGGCCGAGCTGTTTTGTCACACAATTGTTCGCGAGGATGCCATACAGTTGGTTGGATTTTTTAATGAACACGCACGAGATTTTTTTGAGGTGTTAATTGGGGTGAGTGGGGTTGGCCCCAAAAGCGGGCTGCTCATCTTGTCCGTTGGAACTGTCGACGAAGTTCGGACAGCGATCGAACAGGGAGATGTCGGATTTTTGACCAGCGTCCCGGGGATTGGAAAAAAAATTGCAGAGCGCATCATTCTTGAATTGCGTGGAAAATTGCCTGATTTTGATGCGCCGGCTGCTGAAACGCCGCACGCCGTTGCTGCCGAAGCGCTCGCCAATCTTGGGTATCGAAAAGATGAGGCGCTTGCCGCAGTTCGAAATTTGACCGGCACAACCGAATCGTTAATTCGGCAAGGTTTGCAAAAATTACATGGCTAAATTTTTTGAGGGAACCGATGAACAATGGGATGAACTGGAGGCGCCACATGATTTCTCGGGCGCTGTTTTGCAATCGTCTGCGTGGTCGCGCGTGCAAGAGGCGCGCGGGAATGTGGTCGCGCGCATTGTGGATGCGGATGGTGCGCCATCGCTGTGGGTATTGCTCCCGATCGCGCTGCTCATCCGCGTGTGGTATTGTCCGAAAGGTCCATGTACGATGCCAGTGGCAGACGAATGGAAATCAATCACCCAACTCTTACAACATCGAGCACACGCAAGCGTGTTGCGCATCGAACCACCGAATAAGTTTTCGTTGCAGCACGGCACTTTAAATTTCAAGCGTCGCCGCGATATTTCTCCAGCGCATTCCTTCATCACTGATATTGGAATGGAACACGACGAATTATTTAAAACATTTCATGAAAAAACGAGATATAACATTCGAGTTGCGGCAAAGCATGGTGTTGTTGCGCGGCGATTGACACGCGAGGAAGCCGAACGTCGAGCTGACGAAATTTTGGCGTTGTTTGCAGACACCGGCGGCCGACACGGAATCGTTGCCACGCCAGCTGCGGATATGCGCGCGCTTTTTTCAGCGTGCGACGTTTGGATTGCCGTGCACAGCGGCCGCACCGTTGCAGCGGCGTTGCTCATTGGTTTCGGTTCGACCATGACGTATCTGCATGGTGCATCTGATTATGCATCGCGTGCGTACATGGCGCCATACGCACTGCATTGGGCTGCGATGCAGGACGCGGCGCGACGGGGTTTTAAAAAATATGATTGGTGGGGAATATCGCCCGAAGCTGCTCAAGAAACACATCGGCTTGCTGGTGTTACGCGTTTTAAGCTCGGGTTTGGCGGCACGCGCGTGGCGAGCCCCGGCACATTTGACGCGGGAATTGACCGCGTTCGGTTTGCGCTGTACACTCTAGTGCGCCGTATCAAGCGCCCGTAGTACAGTGGATAGTACACTGGCCTCCGAAGCTGGAGACGCTGGTTCGATTCCAGCCGGGCGCAAAGCTATTGCAGAATTTTCACGATAACTGGATCTGAAAGTTGCAATACATCTCCGTCTGCGCTGAGCGACGCGACAAAGGTCGCGCTCGCCTGTTTCAATATTTCCTCAATTTGTTTTAACGTGATCGTTGCTTCAATTGTTACCGATTGTCCGGGAGCAAGCTCGCGGAGCGTGGGTATTTTTTCAGGATGCCACGTTACTTTTGCTTCGCGAATTTCTGGCGAAATTTGTTTACCAACTACGTCCGGGTCGCCAACTGTTTCGAGTTTGGTAAAATCAAACGCACTTTTTCCTTTGACTGATGGGGTGTCGCCGGTCATGACGAGCACGATGTTTTTAATTGTTTTTGCAGAATTATTTTTGTACGTCACCGTCATTTTGACCGCATCACCGGTTTTTACTGAAATTTCCTCAGCGCCGTTTGCGGCGATTGTCAGTGGCTTTGTTGTCGCAGCGGGCTGATCGATTTTGTCGTTTGCTAATCCTGCGCGCGCGAGCACGAGCGTTGTTGCGCCAAACGTTCGTTCGAACGCAACTTCAATCGATTCTGGTGGATTCGCACTCTGATTAAAAGATCCTGATAGCGTTACGGTTCCGCTTTGTCCCGCCGCAAGCTCCGGAACTTCAAACACCAGAGAGGTACTCACTGGTTTTGCTGTTGGTGTCGACTTCACTAATTTAAATCCAGCGCCAACACTCACCCGAATTGAACCGCCCGCGATTTTTTGATCTGAAATATTTTTATATTTCACGGAAATTTCGTGTTTGCCATCAGTTAATATCTTTTTGTCAGATGATAATTCAATGCTATCCGTCGCTACGACGAGATTGGTGTCAACTACTTTTTCAAAGTCAGAATTAAAGTTCGATGGCCGGTAATCAATATACGCGCGCACCGTTGTACGCGTCTCTTTCGGCGCGGCGTACACGGCGGTGATTGCAACTGTTTTATTTTCACCGCCATCAAGCGCTCCGAGTTTCCAGCTGTCGCCACGATCATTGATCGCGTTTGGTTTTGAATGAACAATCACAAAATTTTCTGGTAACTTGAGGCTCGCTTTTGTGTTCGCGAGCGCAAGCGATCCGTTATTCGTCAGTGTCAGTGAATAGTCTTGCTCAACGCCATTCACAATCTGCGTTGGCGGCACGAAGCCAATCACAATATTCGCTTCTGAAAATTTTTGTGATGGGCTAAACAAAAAGAATCCAAGCCACGCCGCACCTGCCGCCGCAGCCATAAAAAATAGCCCAAACGTAGCGATCACAAATCCGGTGTGTGAGCCGCGACGCTCAATCTGTTTCATGTTTGGAATATCACCGCTCGAATCTTGATAAATATTTTCAAGTTTCGATTCGATCTGTCGTTCTGTTTCAATTTTTTTTCTTCGTGTCGGTGTGCGAGGCATAGGTATGTGCGGTTAAGCCGTAATAAAGGTCTGTCAGGAAGGGGACGGAAAGGAGCGCTCCGTTTTCTGCAACGTGCGCACTGCTGTCGGTGATCCAGCCCAAGCGCCACGCGTCAGGCAAAATAACACGCGAGGTGAGTGTAGTTGCGGGCGAGCCAGATTGCCGCTGCACAAAAAGGGAATAGTTTGCCGCGCGCGTCTGCGCGGACAGTGCATTCACCACTTTTAAAATTGCAGACGGCGTTTGTGGCTGCACTTTGAATGGCAGTGTGTAGCTGACGACTGCATCAACAGAACTCCCCGGCGTCGTAATCATCCAGTTGCCAAACGCGCGATGTCCAAATTCATCCGTGATTCGTGTTCCTGATGCGCCATGGAATCCGACTTCGGTTTCGGTTTTTTTCAGGTCTTCATCCTCTTTTTCCCACGCATCCGGCGCGTTAAACATGCGTTCGGACGGCGCACTGAATCCGTCAGCGGTTACGAGCGTGCTGCCTGCAGGCACATAGAAGCGCACATAACTGATGTTTGGTCCGCCTTCAAAATTTCGTCCGCTTTCAGTCTGCGTCCGATTGATGCGTACCGTCACGTTCACCGTGCCATCGTCAGAAATTTTTGCCTGATGGTCAATTTTTTGTGTGATCCGTGCGTCGGTTTTTTGACCGCCGATGTTTGTGGCAATGACTGAGAGAAAATCTCCAGCAGGATTATCGCGCATCGCGCCGTCCCATCCAAATTCTGAAATCTGGCGCTGCATGTCACTATCGCGTGCAAACAATTGCACATCGCGATTTTCGAGTGATTTTAAAAGCACAGTGATGAGTGGCAGAAAATGTTCCGCCTTACCCGCCTTGATCGTTTCAATCACTGCCGGCGCTGCATTCGCGATAATTTCTTTTGGTTTTGATTTTGTATGTGCGCTGTCAGAGATTTTTGCACTATCAATCGTATCGCGCACCGTTTCAAGCGCTGTTTCCGCATTCAATTCAGAGCCACTCGCCAGCTTGACCGAACCGACAACATGCAGCAAATCAGGGAGCACGGATGCATTGATTGCAATCACGCCATCAACCGAAGGTCCTTGCGATTTTTCGAGAAACCACATCAACTTGCGTGCAGACGTTGGAAAATCAGGAAACCAATTTGCATCTTGAAATTCCCATCGCGAGTTGATGATGTGGAGCGGCAGTGGGGCGAACACATGCTTTTTAAGCGTACCTTGCAAGTCATACGAACCGCCTGCTGGAATTTGCAAATTTTTTATCTCACCATGTTCAATGTCAACGAGCGCAAATGACCCGATAAATCCACCAGTCGGTCGCAACTCGGCCGGATTTTGAAATATGATGAGATAGCGACGTGGTGTGTTGTTACCGAGCATTGATAAAATAACTGGTCCGGCTGAAGCGAGATATTGTGCGTCATTGTGCAGCGCCAAAATTGCCGTGCGCGCTTCAGCAACAAAGAGACGCTGCTCTTCCGGCAGAGCAGACACGTCAATCGGTTCAACCAGTTCCGCCGCAGCAGTCAATTCAGTGAGCACCGCGCGATTTCCTTCAAAAAAGATTGAAAGCCGTTCAAGCAACGGTTCACTTGCGCGTTCTTTGAGCGTTACAAAAAGTTGCATGTATGACGCAGCTGCCATGGACATGTGTTCACCGGCTGCAACCATGCGGCTCGCAACGCCAAATTGCTCACCGAACACCGGTGTGTTGCGCAGGACAAATTCTTCAGCTGCACTAATTTTTTGAAGCGACGCATTTGCTGAGTGAAATGTGGTGAGCGCGGCAGTGA
>MFQD01000005.1:10078-14590 GCA_001782975.1 Candidatus Magasanikbacteria bacterium RIFCSPHIGHO2_02_FULL_50_9b | reverse complement strand
AATCGTTCAAACGTGGTGATTGCTTTGAGCGGCGTCACGATTGCAAGCGCAAGCACCAAAAAAGCAACGGTCGCACGTGTGGCAAACCACGCAGCCAGTGGCGATTTTTTTCGTTTAATTTCTCGTGGTTTTGGTGGGGTTTGTTTTCTTTGTTCGTGCGCCGTACGCTGGATAACCGGGCGCGAGATAACCTGTTTTGCCGCGTGTCGCGGCGTCGGCATGCCAGTCAACAGATTGATTTCAATCGGCGCTGAGCGAGCGTCATTTTTTTTGTCTGCATTTTGTCGCGAAGTTCCGTCTGTGAAAAAACGATTCGAGAGAGCCAATTCATCACCAGCTAACGACGTTAAATGAGGCGAAACTTCATGTTCACCGTGGGAAATTCTGATAATTTTTGGGTCGCGCGACGACGCCATGGAACAAACGTGTTAACGTTGTTCCATTATAGCACGGATTTGTATATATTTTGTGTGGACAACGCAGCTGCTTGCCAGCTGAATTGACGAGCATGCCGTTGACGCGATTTAGCGTGCTCGCCGTCTGCATCGGTCGTAGTGTTTTTGAGCACATTCGACAGCGCAAAGTATAGTTCGTCAGAATCATCCGGCGAAATCCAGACAGCCTCAGTGCCGAGAATTTCAGGCAGTGACGTTGTTTTGGCAACAATGATCGGTTTTCCGAAGGAAAGCGCTTCGAGCGGTGGAATCCCAAACCCTTCGGCGCGCGATGGATGTACCAGCGCCCGAGCGTTTTGATAGAGCCACGAGAGCTCAGCGTCTGAAGCATCGAACAAAAAATGTATGCGATCGTCAAGATGTTGTTTTTTGACGGCTAATTCGTGCGCTTCAGAAAAACGATCGCGGTGTGTGACAATATACCAGTGTGCATTCAACTCCGGGTGCTCATGCACCATCTTAAAAACTAATTCGTGATTTTTGTGCGGATATGAATTTCCGACTACCAAAAAAAACGGTTGTGCGATGACGGTGTCGGGCGACTGCGCTTTGGGTAGTCGTGAAAGTCCAAGATGAATCACTGAACTTTTCAGCGCTGCAGCGGGAAATCGCTCAATCAATCGTTCGCGCACATACGAACTTACGGTAATCACGGCACGCGCGCGACTAATGGCGCTTGAAATAATGAGACGCCATGCCGCAAGGCGCACGGCAAATGTAATTCGAGCAATCACGGTGCTATCGTGCGTTGGATATTCTTCAAAAATAAAATCATGCACCGTCATCACAAATGGTCGACGCAAGGTCAGCGGCACATTCCAATGCGGGATGTGCCACACGTCAACGTCGTGAATGGAATTCATCAAACGGCCGAGCAAGATTTGTTCACGCCAGCCATACCAACGGATGTCGGTTTCGACCCACCGAATGTTTGCGGGCGCCGGAAAA
Source organism: Candidatus Magasanikbacteria bacterium RIFCSPHIGHO2_02_FULL_50_9b (assembly GCA_001782975.1). Classification (GTDB taxonomy): domain Bacteria; phylum Patescibacteriota; class Patescibacteriia; order Magasanikbacterales; family 2-02-FULL-50-9b; genus 2-02-FULL-50-9b. The sequence continues at coordinate 13,187 of MFQD01000005.1, read as the reverse complement.
TCGCGCGGAATTTTTTTAACAAGCACCACAAATCGCGTGAGAGGCGACTGTGCAGTGAGTGCGCAGAGCAATTCTCGGCAATAGCGCGGGATTCCGCCGGGGACGCTCATGAATCGTGCATCAAAACCAATGGTCATAGAGCTGCATGCGCGCGTTCGAGCACAGTGAGAAGTGCGCTGCGCTGGCGTTCTGCACTATACCATGCCGCTCGTTCAAATCCACGAATTTTCAACACGCTCGTGAGCTGCCGTTCACACACAATTGCTTCCATCGCCATCGCAATTTGAGAAATATCATATGGCGACACCTGCAGCGACGCATCACCCATGGTCTCGCGCACGGCCGTGCAATCAGAAATAATAGTGGGACACCCGACCGCAGCTGCTTCAAGGGGCGGCAAACCAAAACCTTCTGAAAACGACGGATACACGAGCGCAGCAGCGTGTTTGAGCAGCCACCATTTTTCAGGAATAGACGTGTAGGGTAGTTGATGGACGCGTTCAGGCAACGCGTGCGCTGAGGGGCCGCCAAATCCAATACGACCTGCCAACACCAGGTGGTGATCTCGCAGCGCGGGCAGCATTTTAATTTTTTCAAACGCCTCGACGACACCGCGAACATTTTTTCGTTTTTCAAGCGTGCCGAGAAATAAAAAATACGGCTCATTTTTGAGCGGTAGATTTGTAGGCCGTGCGCCGCCCTGTGGCCGAGGTGTCGCCGGGTGAACCACCTGCACCCGTTCTTCCGGAATGTGTAAAAATTCGACGAGATCACGTTTGGTCCATTCTGAAACGGCGATCAAAAAATCAGCCTCATGCAATCCGCTGACTGCATGCGCGGCACGATGCCACAAACGCACGCGCGGCGCGTACCACTGCGGCGCATGTGCAAACGACAGGTCATGCACAACGCGCACCTGCACATTGCCGCGTTCAGTGTGAATAAAATGTGTGTTTGGCAAAAATACAACGCTCGGTTCATTGAACACACACGCCTGTCGTTCAATCGTGGTGAGCCGCAAGAGCAACGAAACATTTGAAATGGTATCTGACCGCACGGTATCTCCGGTGAACAATCGCGAATCTGGATATGCTTGAATAATGTGCGCAATGCATTGTCGGGCGACTTCGGTGACTCCCGTCGGGTTTGGCTCGCGGAGTGTTCGTGCATCAATAGTGATCATGGGAAGTTGCGCGCGTAATAATTGCCTGAATTTTTTCTTTAAAAATTTCGCGCGAAAATGTGTGTGCGTGTGCGCGGATTGTCGCCGGATCAAAGCGGGTGTGATCAAAATGGACAATGGCGTCAAGCACACCTTCCCAGCCATCATATTTCATGAACGATCCGGTCACGCCTTCGACAATTGTTTCGGTTGAGCCGCCGCGCGGCAGCGCGATGACCGGCCGGCCGCTTGCCATTGCTTCAACAGCAGTCATCCCAAAATCTTCAACTTGCGGTTGGATGTACGCGATGCATTCGGCGTACAATTTTTTTTGTTCATCGTCACTCACGCGCCCGACAAATTCAATCGTCGGGCCAGCGAGTGCGCGCAGCTCTTTTTCAATGACGCCGGTTCCAAAAATTTTGAGTGGTGCGCGCAATCGATTGCACGCCTCAATGACCCAATCAAATTTTTTGTACGCCACGAGCCGACCACCAGCCAAAAAATAATTGCCCACCGGTGCGTTCGGCGAAATATAAAATCGCGATACATCGATCGGCGGATGCACAATCTCGCTGTCGCGGCGATAATATTTTTTAATACGGTCGCGTACGGTGTTTGAATTTGCGATAAACAAATCAACGCGATCTGCGGCAGCGCGATCCCACACGCGGAGCCATGATAACACTGGTGGCACGAGTAATTTAATCAAGCGATTGCGCGGCAATCCTTCGACATAGCTGTGCGTGTCGCTCCACAAGTAGCGCGTTGGCGTGTGGCAGTAGCAGAGGTGCAGCGCGTCTGGGCGCGTGATGATCCCTTTTGCGAATGCGGACACTGAGGAAATAATTAGATCAAACTCACTTAAATCATACTGTTCGGTCGCCAGTGGCATGAGCGGCAAATACCATTGATAGTGACGACGGCCACCGGGGAGTGAGGCGATGAATGACTCGTGGATGTCAGCGGTGGCGAGCGAGGGAAATCGATCACGTTCAGCAAATAAGCAAAAAATAGGCGCTTCAGGGTACATTTCGTGAAGCACACTCAGCACCTGTTCAGCGCCACCATTCTGGGATAAAAAGTCATGCACCAACGCAATCTTCATGTGCGCCATCTTGCCACAGATTGCTGGATTTCGCAATGAAACGGATTATTCCGCCTTTCTTTTTTTCACCACTGCCCACGGTGTCTTCAGCAGCACAAACAGATCCATGACCAGTGACCAATTTTCAATGTAAAACATGTCAAGACGAATTTCATCTTCAAAAGATAGATCGCTGCGGCCGGAAATTTGCGCCATGCCGGTGATGCCGGGCTTGACCGCATGAACGCGTCGATCTTCTGCTGAATATTTTGAAACTTCGCGCGGTTGGTGCGGACGCGGGCCCACCAGACTCATATCGCCGCGCAATACGTTGAACAGCTGCGGCAATTCGTCAATGCTCCAGCGCCGCAGAAATTTTCCAACGCTCGTGGTGCGCGGATCGTGCGCAATTTTGTAGATCGGACCGCCAGTTTTTGCATTATTATTTTTTATCAAACCCTCTTCAAACTTCAGCGCATCTTGTTCTGATTCACCATTTCCTTCTGTACAGTATTTTTTGTACATTGATCGAAACTTGAGTGTTTTAAATGATTTTCCGCGAAAACCAACGCGCGTATTTTTGAACAGAATTGGACGGCCATCTTGAGCAGCAATAGCGATTACGCCGCCGATCAACAGTGGGGAACTCAGAATAACAAGTACAGTGCTGCCACACAGATCAAATGCGCGTTTCAAAATTTTTCCCCACCCATCAAGTCGTGCACGGCGAAATTCGATGAGCGGCACATCTGCAATTGCAGACATACGCATGTTCGGCGCCAACGTTGAAAATAAATCAGCCGAATATTTTAAAGTGTACTGATGTTCCTCGGCAAATCCAAGAACGGTGAGCGTTTCTT
>MFQD01000005.1:0-10070 GCA_001782975.1 Candidatus Magasanikbacteria bacterium RIFCSPHIGHO2_02_FULL_50_9b | reverse complement strand
CTCGACGGGTTTGTCAAAATGATTTCATCGACCTCTGATTCACGATCAAGTTCGAGAATTTCACTGCGGATTTTTTCATTGAAAATTGAGTAGCGCGCGACGACCGCATAGCCAAGCATGCGCTGTTCGCCGAGAATCGATGCAACGCGATCGGTGATGGCACTTGCACCGATCAAAACGGTTCGGCGAACGCCGATCCCGTACCGAAAGAGTATCAATTTCACCACGCGAATGAGCAACCGCCCGAACGCCACAAACACCACGGCAAAGCCGCAGGCAGCGAGCACGATAAAACGTGAATTAAACAGTTCGCCGCGGAAAAAAATGTACACCGTGATCGCAGCAAGGCCAACAGTGCAGGCAAAAAAAACGCGCGTTAATTCGTTCGCGTATTTTTGGTTAGTGTCACTTGAATACAGTCCGTTTGCGGCAAAAATGGCGATCCACAGCGGCACGGCAACAAGCAGCGTGGCAATGTATTCATTGAGTGGGAGATAGAAAAGAACCGGTCGATATTCGATCGTGAATTCAGTGAAGCGAAGGCCGTATGCCGCGATGCCAGCAGCGAAAAGCATGAGCGCGTCGAGTGGCACGAGAATGGCGGTGAGGAGCAACTGGATTTTTTTCATAGCTATTCTGAAGCAGAGTGTAACAGGCAGGCAGATGCCAGTCAACATTGACAAATGGTCTCGCGTATGATTAAATATGTCCACCACGAACAGCGGATGAGTGCCCCAAGCAGCCATGAGCTGCGGGGAGGAAAGTCCGGACACCCTTTGTGCGGCAACGCACAACAGTCATGGTGCTGGCTAACGGCCAGGCATTCTGCGGGGTATAAACGACGCGCCATTAAAAGCGCCCGCGAAAACCTTCTGACGGAAAGTGCCACAGAGACAATTAAAGCTGCGCGCGGCAACGCACGCGGCCAAAGGTGAAAAGTGAGATGGTGTGATTTTATGACTGTGCGATTCCCTAAAGGAAGCGCACGATCCGGTCGCTACATCTCTTGCGCGCTGCGCGAGTGGCGCGTGTGGCAAACCCCACCTGGTGCAAGTAGAGATCCTACGCAACGAGCTGTCCGAGTAATCGGCAGCCCAGACAGATACTCATCACTCGCGCGATTCGCGCGCGATGACAAAATCCGGCTTATAGTTGTTGGTGGAAAAAGTCGCTGTCCCGGAAACGGGCGGCGATTTTGTTTATATGACATGGTATAATTAACGCGCTATGTTATTATTTCATGGTAACGCACCAAAGCCGCTTGCAGACCGCATCGATGTGGAGGAGGCAAACTTTTTAAAACTGAATAAAACTGTTGTACCGAGTCCGGCACGGCGTGAGGCGCTGCGCCTACAGGACGCAACACAGGAGCGGCGAGATGTGCTTGCACAAATGCTCGTGAAAGATCATGTGCTGAATCATCGAAAAAAAGAACGGGATGCGTTCTTGAAAGAAATGAATTTTTTTGAAATCGATCAGGCTGAGTTGGATACGGTTTTTGCTGCATGGTCAAAACTATACGATGCAAAAGATCTCGTTGATGCTGAAGCAGCGCGTGCGGCATTTGACGCGATTCCGGCGCATGACGAAAAGTTGAAACTCGCTCAGCTCAACAAAGAAATAAAAATTTTATCAGACGAAATTGCAGCGTTCAGGGAAAAATTGTTTCTGGATCGAGCTGCTTAACGTACTCCGGTCATCTCGCGAACTTCTTTCATGGTTTTTTGTGCGACTGATGACGCATGCATGCGGCCATTTTCAAGAATCTGCGCAATTTCTGCGTCAGAAATTTGATCACGCCGTGAACGAAACTCGGCAAATGTCTGTGCGATCAATTCGGCAAGCGTGTCTTTGAGTTCAATATTTTTTAAGTCGCCGTTGTCAAAATCTTTTTTGAGATGCTGGAAGGTGAGTTTTGTTTCGTCAAACAGTTGTGCGAGGTCAAGTAAGTTGCGAACGCCAACCTCATCGGTTACTGCTTTGCGAATTTTTACTGCAATATCGTCTGGCGAATCGTTCAAAAAAATGCATGATTTTGGACCGTGTGATTTGGACATTTTTTTACTCGGTTCAAGGAGTGACATGACGCGCGGCGTTTGGGTGAGCAGTGATTGTGGCTCGGGGAACAGCCGCCCAAATTTCGCATTGAATTTTTTTGCAATGACGCGTGTGAGTTCAATGTGCTGCACCTGATCTTCACCAACCGGAATGACACTACCGTGATAGAGCAAAATGTCTGCTGCTTGCAGCACCGGATAGGTGAACAACCCCGCGTTGATATTTGCGCTGGCGCGTTCTGCTTTATCTTTGAATTGTGTCATTTTTTCAAGCTCGCTCATCGGCGTCACGGTCAAAAATATCCAACACAGTTCCGTGTGTTCCGGCACCTGTGACTGTACAAACAACGTTGATTTTTTTGGATCAATGCCAAGCGCGAGCAAATCGCGCACGAGCTGTCGGATTTGCCGTTGTTTTTCGCGCGGGTCATAGTCAATCGACAGGGAATGCAAATCTGGAATGAAAAAATAGCGCTCAAATTGCCCGTCATTTTGCAACGCAACCCAATTTTTAACTGCACCAAAATAATTTCCAATATGCAGGTCGCCGGTTGGCTGAATTCCCGAAACAATGACTTTTTTCATAGGCGTAGCGGAAAGTATAGCGTACCGCAGCAACCTTGACAAAAACGGCGTTTTATGTTAGACTATTCGGTCTGGTTTACCATGGGCAAACTCGAAAAACCAGTCGCTGCACGAAGAAACGTTCGTCATGCAGCACCACCGCCCACCACACAAGGAAGGACCTCATGCGTTTCATGACTCCGGCGCTTTTGCGCCAGATGCTCGACATCGGACCCAACGATCTGACCGCGCTGCTGCTCATCGCGAGTGGCATGTCGAAGGCAGAGGCTGACGAAGTTGCGCTGAAGGTGCTCGACGTCTATCCGTTTTGGAACGGTGCGGCAATGCAGGAGTTCAAGACCGTGGGTCGCGACGCCTTCCTCAAGGGCGAGCAGAAGATCAGCGCCGTGAATCCGTCGGATCAGCTCGGCGACGCGGTCATGTCCGTCATCGGCTGGCGGCTCGGGATCGCCGAGATGGTGTTGCCGAAGAACAAGGGCGATTGGGAGCGCGTCAATTCGATCATCGCCGCGGCGCTGCAGGGCAAGGAGCTCGAGTTCCTCAACGTCGCGGCGCTCATGGGTGCGGCGAAGGAGGTCGAGCTGGAGCAGCCGATGGCGACGCCGAATCCGAAGAAGGATGCGAGCGCGCGAGCGCGGGCTGAACAGGCGGCGCTCACCGCAAGGCTCGCCAGCCAGCCGTGCATGCCAATCGTGGCCGACGGTCGTCCGGCAGCCCCGCGTCACGACCACGTCGAGAACACGAAGGCGGGGCGTCGCGGAACTCGCCCACAGCGTGGCGGTCCGGTGGCTGGCGTCGGCAAGGGCGCGCAGAGCCGGAAGAAGCAGAAGACCTAGCGACCGCAAACCGAGCGCGGCAACGTACCGCGCGCGGCGGGTAGTGAAGGACGTCTCACCAAGACGACCTGATCTGCCCGCTGTTTTTTAATTAAACACAAAGTATCGAGCTTTTCGAACCACGCGTCGTCGCGTTCCAGCGACGCGCCGCGCTGTCTCTCGGCCGTGTTAGTTTCGCGTTCGCGAAACACCAAGCTAACACGGCCTGCGAGACGGCTCTTAAAACTCGATACTCTGTGTTTTATACCTCAATTATCACCGGCAGCACCATTGGCCGTCGCTTTGTCTGCGAGAACAAATATTGTCCAACGTCATTACGAATTTTATTTTTGATGAATTCATCGAACGCCTGTGATTTATGGTCAGACGATTCAAGAATTTTGCGCACGAGTAACCGCGTTTTGTCGATGATCTCTTTATTTTCTTTCACGAAAATAAATCCACGCGAAATGATGTCTGGACTGCCGATCAATTCACCGGTGCGTTCCTCAATGGTCGCGATCACGACGAGCATGCCATCTTCTGACATTTGCATGCGATCGCGTAACACGATTTCAGAAACATCACCAACACCAAGCCCATCAACCATCACATATTCTGCGGGAACGCGATCCTCAGTTAAGCGGCCGCCGGCAAGATCAAATTCCATGATCTGTCCGTTGTCAGCAACAAAGATATTTTCTTTGGGAACGCCAACGCTGGCCGCAAGGCGACCATGCGCTGCCAGCATAAATCGGTTGCCATGAATTGGCATGAAGTATTTTGGTTTGGTAAGGCGCAACATTAATTTCAAATCTTCCTGTTTTGCATGGCCGCCGGCGTGAATATCCATATTTGCATAATGGATCACCGTCGCACCGCGGCGCACAAGTGAATCTTTCAAGCGTTGAACCGCGCGTTCATTTCCCGGAACAACCGATGATGAAAACACAACGGCGTCGCCATCATGCAAATGAATGAATTTGTGTTCGCCAGATGCGATGCGCATCAGCATGGCGTTCTTTTCGCCCTGCGCGCCGGTGCACAAAACAACAAGTCGATCCTCTGGAAATCCCGGCGCCTCTTCTTCGCTCAAAATAGTTCCCGGTTTGAACAACAGATAGCCAAGTTCGTGCGCGAGATCAACATTTTTTTGCATTGATCGTCCCTGAATCAACACTTTGCGACCATATTTTTCGCACAAGGTTAAAATGATCTGCACACGCGTCAAGAGCGATGAAAATGTGCCGATGATCATACGGCCTTTTGCGTTTGCCATCATGCGATCCATTTCGTCGTACACGACTTGCTCGGAAATTTGGTGACCCGGAATGTCAGCCGCCGTTGAATCGGACATGAGCGCGAGCACGCCTTTGTATCCGAAAAGCGCGATGCGATTTAAGTCAGCCGGTTCTTCGTTGACTGGTGTGAAATCAAATTTAAAGTCGCCGGTGATCACCACGGTTCCAAACGGTGTATGAATCGCTGCGCCAAACGCATCTGACACGGTGTGGTTGATATGGAACGGTTCAAAGACAAAGTGTTTGCCGAGATGAAATCGTTCGTCCGCGTGCTGCACAATCACCATGTTGAGTTTAGGCGCGTTTGTGTATTCTTCATGGCGGTTGCGGATGATGCCGGCCGTGAGTGGTGCGGTGTAAATCGGTGGATTGCCAATTTTTGGGAGCACATGTGACACAGCGCCAATGTGATCCATATGGCCGTGCGTGATAATCACGCCGCGAATATTTTTTTCGCGTCCCTTGAACGTCGCGACATTTGGAATGATGTAATCGATGCCCGGCATCCCTTCTTCAGGGAATTGCAAGCCAACATCAACGATGATAATGTCGTCCCCGCATTCGAGTACGGTGCAGTTGCGACCAATTTCTTCAAGGCCGCCGAGCGCGTAGATTTTGAGTTTTAATTTGTCGTCGGTTGTTTGTTGCATCGCGGGCTCGAATGATAATTCTTCGCGTTGTGAGCGACGAACATCAGCAACATTTGTGTTAAAATTCGGCGCGAATTTTGCCGTGTTTCCGGCGAGCGGGCGATACGCTTGGCGCTGCACGAGGTGTGGCGCTGGTTGTTGGCGCGCAAATTCATGCGGCGCTGAAACACCGGCAGGGAGCGGTGCGCGGCTTGGTGCGTGTGATGAGTTATGTTGCGGCCGCGGCGTGAACCGGCGACCAGCACCACCCACGGGTGGACGGCGATTATTGCCACGTCGAAGTGGCGGCGTCGGCATATGTGGCGACGCAGTAACGGAATTTGGCATACGAATAAATAAGAATCAATTTCAAAATTTTTGGTGAACTTTTGGTGCCGCGGGCGAGACTTGAACTCGCATGCCCTTACGAGCGCTAGCACCTGAAGCTAGTGTGTCTGCCATTTCACCACCGCGGCAGGCTGGACAGAGGAGATACGAAAGTTTAAATACTATAACACAGTTGCAGCTCTATGTCAAATATTTGGGGGATTCTGCGGCTCTCTGTGGGAACACGCTGCGGTCGCGCAATGCGACCTTGCTCGTCCTCCCTGCGCTCGCAAAGTGCAGCAAAGCTGCACGCTCGCTTGGATGTGGGTTTCCCACAGAGAGCCGCAGAATCCCCACATATCATGACGCAAGAGCAGAAAATATAATTTTGTTATCGTGGTTTGTGTGGCAGTTTCTGAAGCGCGTTGCTGGCCTCTCGCGCGGGAAGAAACTGCTACACAGGCGCCCCGTTTATTAAACTTTATTTTCTTGCTCGCGCGGTGACTACGTACCAATCCCCAATTGTTCGAAATCGTTCGCTCGCGTCGCCAACCGCAGGAGTCGAAACGCCTTTGATTTTGTTTGACACATAATAGTGATACACGGGTTGAAACAAGAACACGGCTGGACTATCGAACACGAGCCGTTTGTTAATTTTTTCAAGCAGCGCCGCGCGTTCATCAGGGCGTGCGTCGGTTTGCAGCTGCTCGAGCCATCCATCAACCTCACGAATTTGATAGCGCGCATAGTTCGCGCCACCAACACCACTCGCGGACGAATGCCAATATGACGCAACATTTCCGGCAAGGCCATAGTCTTGTCCGAGCAACACAAGATCATGCGAGAGCATATCTTTTGCATTGCCGGTTCCAATCACCGAAGACATCACCTTCACGCCAACCGCAGCGAGCTGTTCGGTGATCGTGTTTGCAAGCGCCTGATAGGTTGGCAGCGCCGGAATGCCAAGCGACAATGTTGACGTCGCACCGCGTAGCGGATTTTTTTTAAAAAACGCTGCAGCCGCAGCAACGTCAGTATCAACTTGCAGCGCACTTGGGTTTTTTAACACAGACGCAGGAAGCGCCGCACGCAACGGTACACCGTTTCCTTTGAGCGCGTGTTTCACCACATCAACACGATGAACGGCAAGCGCAAATGCCTCACGGGTGTCGCGGTTGCGCAGTCCGCTGTGGTGCAATGGATTAAAAAATAAACTGACGACAACGGGCGGTGTGATTTCGTGTCGGTGCACGTCACGTTTCACCAACTCATCGGTTTGTGCCGGATCCGTTGAAAAGAGCGCGTCCACTTGTCGTGTACGAAAGAGATCCTGCGCCTCTGCGTCGTCGGCAGCAACGCGGAACACGAGCTCATCAAGATACGCGCGACGTGGTTTGAAATCTTCGAACGCTTCGAGCGACACGAGTTGCACAAATCCGTCGCGATCTGCCGTTGCGGCGACCACGGAAAACGCACCGCTGCCAACTGGCTGGAGATTGCGTTCATCAGTTGACATTCGTTGTGGTGCAACATCACGCCACACATGTGCCGGTACAACGCCGAGTGACACCAATGTTTTCAGTTCTGGAATCGGCTGGCGTGCATTGATAATCACGCGGCCTTCGCTGTCAGTACCAACACTTACCCAACGCGCGAGCTCATACCACGGGCTGCCGACGGTTTTATTTTGCATTGTTTGCACGGTGAACAGTACGTCTTCAGCAGTCACGGGCTCGCCATCATGCCACGTCCGATCCGCGAGCGTGATGGTCACGGTTTTTTCACCAGTCAGTTCGCATTTCTCGGCAAGTGACGGAACGCCGCGATGAAAAATGTCGCACAGTGGCAGAAATACGATGTTCGTGAGTGCACGATCAACATCAGTTGCCGCAAACAGTGGATTCAAGTGGCGCGGATTTCCCACAATAACTTCTTGAAAATCTCCACCTTCAGCAGCAACAGGAACGGTGTTCAAGTTTTTAACGCTCCACACAATTCCAATGAACGCGATGAGTGCAATGGCACCGAGCGCGCCGACAAAATTTTTTTCCCACTGTTCCAAAAACAGATCAATATGCTGAAGCTGCGCAAGCGATGGCATCTTGCGCGGGACGCGCGGAATTGCGCGTACGATCTGTTGACGTGCCTTCTCAAGAAGGCGCATACACGCGGGGATCGATTATTGAATCAAAAGATTCGTTGCTGCGGTTGCGATGAACAACACCGCAAGAACAATGGTGGCGCGGAACAGAATTTTATCAACACCCCGTTTGGTCGAATAGACGTTGCTTGAGCCACCAAATGCGGCGCCCAAACCAACGCCTTTTTGCTGAAGCAACACAACGGTGATGAGGAGAATCGAAATGACGATCTGAATGATGTTGAGAGTGGTTTGCATGGGTAAAACTATAGCAGAAGGCATGGTTTTTCGTCAAGATGATGCCGCGTGCGCTTATGTTTAAAAAAGGTGTGCGCATTCTTCCCGCGCGAGAGGCCAGCAACGCGCTCCAGAATGCACACACCTTTTCTGAGCCTAACCGTACACGCGATGTCGACCCTGATATAATTTTTTGATTAAAAAGTATCAAATGACACCATGAGTTGTATTCAGTAAGGAGTGCGGCGTGTTTCTTGGAGCGTGTTGCTGGCCTCTCACGCGGGAAAGAAACACGCCGCACTCCTCAACAGCAGATAACCCGTGGTATACTTTGCTCACTTTTATATGTCAGACTTCATTGTCGCTCCTTTGTCAAAACACCTGTGGTACAAACGCACCTGGGGAATTATTCTCATCATAATTGGCGCGACGACGCTGGTGTTTCTCGCGTGGTTTGGGTGGCTCGTGTATGACAACGTGCAGCGAATAAAATCTGGCGCATTAAAACCAATCACGGGGTTTGATTCAGAATTTACCAAAGGCACGAACAAGAAAAAAAATGTACTCGGCACACCGGAATTGGTGCCAGCAACAAGTCCGATGCGCGGTGCACCTGACGGCGCGATCACGATCGTGCAGTTCGGCGATTTTCAATGTCCATTTTCCGCAAAAGAATTTCCGATCATCCGACCGATTATGGAAAACGCGTCGCGCATCGGGATTAAATTTGTGTATCGCGATTTTCCGCTCATTGATATTCATCCCGATGCATTCAAAGCCGCGGAAGCATCGCATTGCGCACAAGAGCAGGGGAGATATTGGGCGTATCATGACCAGCTATTTCTCAATCAAACTGATTTGTCGGAAGCAGCTCTCAAAAAATACGCTGAATCCGTCGGGCTTGATGTGGCAAAATTTGAGGTCTGTTTAAAAAGCGGAACATATCAGGCGCAGGTGGCGCGTGATTTGCAAGACGGGCTCGCGCTCGGCGTTCGTGGCACGCCGACATTTTTCATCAACGGTCTTAAAATTGAAGGCGCGATTCCGAAAACTGCGTGGGATGCAATTTTGGAGCGGTTGAAATCATTATGACGCTGCGGCGATTACAACAATCCGCGATTTTGATCGTGATGTTGTTTTGTTTTACCGCTGCAACAGCGGTCGCTGCAGCAACACAGCCAACAGAGGGGAAAAAAGTATGGACAAAAACAGAGTGTGAGAGTGTGAATCGTGCCAGCGGTGATCCAGCGCATTTGTGGATTCCGCCCACCGCAAATCCAACCGCGGTCGAGGGCAATTTTTGTTTCATGAAACAGCTGCCGACTAATTTGCAAATTCATATTGGCGACACCTACGTTGTTGATGGCGTGCACAATTACATTAACATCGTGTATAAATATGGCCTCGGGCTTGGCATCATCATTATGATCATCACGATCATGTTTTCTGGCATTCAGTGGATGGTGTCAGGCATGGTGGACAAAATTAATGATGCAAAGCAGCGCATCATGAACGCATCGCTGGGGTTGCTGCTCTTGTTCGGCGCGAGCACATTGCTCAACACGATCAATCCGCAACTCATTAATTTGCGTACGCCACCAATCCACGCCGTGCGACCCGAATTATTTGATCTGGAAAAAACAGGGAAACGATGTGATCCGGGAATTGCAGATTCGTGTGCAAAATACGGTGCGAAATTCAAATGCAAACCAACGGATTATTACGCGCACGCAAAATGTCAGCAACAATTACAAGGGTTTATGGCATTAACGCTGGGCAGTGCTGCGCTCGCCGCAACAGGGCCATTTTTGATTCCTACGGGTGGCGGTGCGGCGGTTGCCGAACAGGGCGCGGGGCATATGCTGAAAGAAGTCGCGGCACAACAAATTAAAGAAGAGGCCGTAGAGCAATCAATTGATGCAGTAACGAATAAAACGAGTTGGATTGCAAAGGGAGTTTTTGCCGTGACCGGGGTGAGC
>MFQD01000004.1 GCA_001782975.1 Candidatus Magasanikbacteria bacterium RIFCSPHIGHO2_02_FULL_50_9b | reverse complement strand
GGACATGGTTGTCGAATTGGTGCGCGCCGGCAAGCCATTCACGGCGGTCACTGACCAGTGGGGTGAGGTGACGTGGACTCGACAATTGGCTGAGGCAATGCAATCATTGGTGTTTGATATGCCGCATCATCCGGCTGGTGTTTATCATCTGACGAATGCATCCGCACAGCCAGTTTCAAAATACGAAATTGCGGTTGCGTGCGCTGCGGCGATGGGCGCTGATCAGGCGCTGATCGTACCAGGTGAATCTGAGGCAGTTTTGACTGTGCAGCGTCCCCGGTATTCGCACCTGCGCACGAACAAAGGAGCTGCGTTGCCACCGTGGTACGAGGCACTCTCAGAATATCTCAAACAGCAATATGGATGAGGCGGTAAGATTGCGCGTCTGTTTTTTTGGTGATTTTGATCCAGAATACAATCGGACGAAAATGTTGATTGAGGGGTTGCGATTGAAGGGCGTTGAAGTTTTGTTGTGCCACACGCGTGAACGGTCGAAAAAAAAATATGTTGAATTGTGGCGACAGTTTCGGTTGATGAAAAATCAGTGCGATGTCGTGGTGCTTGGATTTTCTGATGATCGGTGGATGCCGCTTGCCGCGCGCGTGATTGTGGGCAGAAAAAAAATCATGTGGGATTTGTGGTTCTCATACTACGACAATTGGGTGTTTGATCGAAAATTGGTGAAGCCACACTCTCTGAAGGCTTTGTTTCACTGGTCATTTGATTGGGTTAATTGTCGGCTCGTTGATGGAGTCGTTTTGGATTATGTGACACATATTAATTATTTTCGCGACACGTTTGGAGTGAATCCAGCGCGCTGTTTTCAAGTCAATGGCACGGCTGACACGTGTGTGTTTTATCCACAACCAAAACCAACGGCGGCTGCTGGAAAATTTCGCGTTGAATATCATGGAAAATATATTCCGGTGCAGGGAGTTGAGGTGATTGTGCGCGCTGCGAAATTGCTTGCGGATGATCCGGACATTGTATTCACCATGATTGGCGATGGCCAAGAATATAAAAAAACGCGCGCGTTTGCCACTGAGCTTGGCGTCGGCAACATTGAATTTTTACCGTTTTTGCCGCTCAAAGAACTGCCACCCTACATTGCTGCTGCGGATGTGTGTCTGGGGTTAATTGGTGACGTTCCACGCGTTGCACGCACGGTTGCAAACAAGCTTTATGAAGCGACGGCAATGGGACGCGTGTGCATCACCGCGGATGTGCCGGCAATTCGAGAAATTTTTACGGACGGTGTTGATGTGGTGCTCGTGAAGCAGGGAAGCGTGGAAGATTTGGTGGAAAAAATACGGTATTTGAAAGCAAACCCAGAGATTACGGCGCGTCTGTCAGCGGCGGCGTATCAGACATTTGTTCGTTGCTGTTCGCCTGACGTAGTTGGAACGAAATTGACCGGCGCGCTCGCAGTGCTTTTGGGAAAACGGATCGTATGAATTTTTTTGTTGCGCTTGACTCTGCAAAAAAATATAGCATCGCGGCCGCGCTCATTGGCGTTGTGGCAGGTGTGTATGCGCTGTGCTGGTACTATTTTACGCTTAAAATTTGGAACGGCGTTCCACCAATTTTTATAGAGGACGCTGATTTTTATTTTGCGCGAATCAAAGAAATTGTTGACGGCAACATTTTTTTTGGCAACCCCTATTATCTCGAACATCGTGGCGGCGTTGCGCCGTCATTCACCATTGCCGACTGGTTTGCAGCAATCCCGTTGTGGCTCACCCATTCGTGGACCGTCACACTCATCGCAAATACCATCGTATGGAATGGTTTGTACACATGGGTAACATACAAATTTTTTGACACCTGGAATGTTGATCGTCGCGTTTCGTTGCTGGCGACCGTTGCAGCGCTCTCGCAAACATATTTACACCTCCAGCGTCCGGTGCATATTCAGGTGAGTGCGGTGTTTTTTCCACTGGTGCTCTGGGTTTTTTCGCACTGGCTTTTACGCGTGAAGCGCGATGCGCCGTGGTGCGACGCGCTCACGGTCGTGCTTGGCGTTGTGGTGGCCGTTGGTATGTATGCGTACACCTTTGTTGGTCAAATCGGTTTGTCACTCATCGGGTTGACGTTTGTGGTGGCGTTGGTGCGTCGCCATGTCGGTATGGCAAAACAAGCGTTCGCTGCGCTCGGCATTGCGATCGTATTGTTGTTACCGCTCATTGTTTTTTTATATGGCGTCACCACAAATACATATTATGCCGCAACCATGGGAATGATCTATTCACGCGCGCCTGTTCCGATTGCCGTGACCTTTGCGCGAGTGATTGTGGTTGGACTCCTGTGGGTGTTGGCACTCCTGTGGGTGTTGCACGAGCGACTGAGTGATCTACAGAAAAATTTTTTATGGCTTACCGCCGGTTCGTTCATCGCCATGCTGATCGTTTCATTCAGCAATGTGCTCACCGGAAAATACTTGGAGTTTGGGCAGCATGTGAAACAATTTTCTTTTCCCCTTGCCGCAGCAGTGTTGGCGATCGGCGGCGCGTGGTGCGTGCACTGGCGTCGGGAGCTGTGGCGAAAAAAAATGTCGCTCGCCGTGTTGAGCCTTCTGGCGACAGTACTTTTGGTTTTTGTGGCGCGCAATGCATATTTGAGAAATCAGCTCCGATTTTTTAATCCGGACGAAGCGCGTCATGCGCAAACATATGCGCCGCCGCTTGCGTTTCTCGACCGCTACGCCGCAGAGCCATCAGTCGTTCTCTCACCGTTCGATCTATCTCGGTTTGTCAGCGTGCTCTCACGACATTCGGTTGCGTATACGCCGGCTGCATATATTTTTGCGCCGCCGCCCCATGAGCAGGAGGCGCGCTCACGTTTGTCGGGGCTGTATGTGGGTGCATTAAAAAATAACGGAGTGCTCGTGCCAAACGAAAAAAATGAATTTGGCGCGCTTCTCAACAGATTTAACGTGCGATTTGTGATGCTTGAAAAACAGGTAACTCTGACACCGTCCGTGTTTACCAAAAATTTCGGTTGGACTGTTCGCTATGAAGATGAACTGTATGTTATTTTTGAGCGACAAACAGAATGAGCGACATGCAAATACCGTCCGCCCATGCTATACTTTTGCCGCTTACTGCCAATTAATTATGACTGATCCGGTGCTCTCAATCGTGCTTCCCACATACAAAGAACGTGAAAATCTCACGGTGTTTATCCCACAGATTGAACAGGAATTTGTAGCCACGCCGATAGAAATTATCATTGTCGATGATAATTCGGCGGACGGAACGGTTGAGCTTGTTGCAGAACTCAATGCGCAGTATTCAAACGTGAGAATTATTGTTCGGCCTGCGCTGCTGGGGATCGGCTCTGCGATTCGGCGCGGGTACGACGAGGCGCACGGTGAATTTATTTTATCTTCTGATGCTGATCTTTCGTTCAGTGTTGCGGACATGCGGCGGCTGTTTGAAAAAATTCAGGAGGGATTTGATTTGGTGACCGGCTACCGACACAATGGGGGAGGGTATGAACGCAAAACTTTGTCCGTTAAAATTAAATATTTGTTCAGCAAGTTTGGGAATCAGGTGGTGCAGAAACTGAGTCGGTTGCGCACGCGCGATTTTTCCGCAAATTTTCGTATTATTCGTCGCGATGCGTGGCATAAAATTGAAACGCGCGAAAATACGAATGCGTTGCTGGCAGAAATGATTGTCAAAAGCTATCGCAAGGGTTTGCGCATCACAGAAATTCCGGTCACCTTTTCAGAGCGTCGTTTTGGCGAATCAAAATTAAATTTGTGGAAAGAGGCACCAAAGTTTTTGTTCAAGTTTGTGAAATTTCTGTTCGTCTGATGTATTCAATATGACAACACCACCGCTATACCGCAGTATATTGTTTTGGATCGGCCTCTGCGCTGTTGCGGTGCTTGCACTCGTGCCGCACGCCCGCATCGCGCGTGCGTTTGGCAGTGTGCCACCCGTTGTGGTTAGCATTATTGAAGACGACCGCTATTATTTCAGCCGGAGCAAAGAAATCGCGGACGGAAATTTTTTTATCGGCAACCCCTATTATATTGAACATGCAGATGATACGTCACCGGCTTTTTTTGTTTCAGACTGGATTGCTGCGGTACCGCATGTCTTTGGTTTTTCTGCGAATCAGGTGGGGGTGATAAACCTTGTGGTGTGGTCAGTGATTTTTTTTCTGATCGTTCTCGTTTTGTTGCAGGAACTTGGTGCAACGCGCCGCCACGCAATCGCCGCATCGCTGTTCGTTTTTATTGCGCTCTATGCACCCGTTGTACGTCCTGTGTCCATGCAAATTGTGTTTCCATTTTTTCTTTTGTTTTGTGTGATGCTTGTGCGTTGGCTCAAGGAACAATCGCTCTGGCGTGCGTTTGCACTCGCCGCCGCAGCTGCGGTGAATTTTTATATCTACACATTTTCATGGCAGATCATTGTAGTGGCGCTCGCCATTCTGTTTCTGCGGCTCGCGTTACGAAAAGATTTGACGCTGAAAAAAGTTTGTCACGTTGTCATTCCGCTTCTGGTGCTGAGCGCGCCGGCGGTTGCGTATATGATTCACCAAACAAATGCACCTTTTTATTGGGAGACAATGGAGCGCATCGGACTGGTCGCGACACGATTGCCGACCGCCGCGGCATTGCTACACGGTGTGGCACTCGTGGCAGCAAGCGCACTTTGGTATCTGTGTCGCAAAAATAATAACGGAGTGACCGCCACTGACCAGTCGGACAAAAAATATTTTTTTGTAATCATGACCGTGGCGCTCTGTATCACCGCTCTCAGCAACATCGTTACCGCAAAAGAACTTGAGCTGGGATCACACGTCGGCCGTTTTATGGATCTCTTCTCAGTCATCATCATCGCGGTAACCATTCCACACATCGCGCTTGTGCGTCGGCGCTTGGCACTGAATTTACTTTTGATTTGTTTGATTGCAGTCACCGTTGTTTTTGTGCTCAGGCGCATGTCGATTACCCGTTCGATTCTGTCGCCAGATATTGCATATAACATTGCAAATCAGGCGTACGCAGGGCCGTTGCAGTGGCTTGAGACAGAAATTAAAAATCCGTCCGTTATTTTAGCAAACGCAGATCTGTCTGAATTCATTCCAGTCATGACCAAACATTACGTTGCGTTTTATCAGACCGCCAGTTTGCAGTTGATCAGCAATCAGGAACAGATTGAGCGATATTTAATTTCGCGCCCTGATCTGATAGCGGTTGATCGCGCGATGCTGCACGACAACGTCCGTGTGTATGCAGGAACGGGTCCGGCGATTCATCAATATAAAACACATAACAGATTTGTTCGCATGTGTCGCGCGCTGCGTTTGAATGCAGTCGGCGCTGACTGCGGCGAGTATACAACAGCCGTCGAACTGCTCGGCGAAAAATATTTTGCAGATATTTTAAAAACACGTGACGCGCTTGCGGCAAATTTTGGCGCAGCTCTGGATCGGTATCACATAGAATTTTTGCTTATTGATACGAAGCGTGATCCGCAATTTGCGAGCGCAAAATTTTTCCCTGTCATAAAATATAATGACGGCAGGTTTATTATTCGCGTGCGAAATTAATAGACTTGTTATCCCCTCCGATGAGTGATAAACTGCGCGTAATTCAAAAATGATCGTATGGAAAAGCAGCGGTACTTAGAGGCGCTCAACGAGTCCGAAAAAATTATTAGAGTTTTTACCAACGAAGAAAAGCACTCTCTTTTTGTGAGCCGGATGCAAAAATTTTTTTGTCAGCCAATAAAATATATACAGCAAAATGCGTATAAGGCTGGCTTGATTACAAACGATAATTTTTTAATAAAAATGTTTTGGGGGGACACCTTGCTTCTGCCCATATCTGATGAAAATGTTATTTTGATGTATTACGCTGGTTCTCTCGGTTTAAGCGAAAGTCCGCTTACGCGGTTCATTATTCGGAATGTTGATTCAAAAACTGTTTTTTACGATATCGGTGCAAATTTTGGTTACTATTCATCACTTGCGCACGCGTTGGGGGCGGACGTACATTGTTTCGAACCGAACCCAAGTACGTTGAAGTATATTTATTTTAATTTGTCCGCAACAGAAAAAAGTACGATACAAAAATTTGCCATTACGGACACGTCAACTCGCATTACCTTATTTGATATTTTTGACTGTCATAAAAGTGGAATGAGCACACTATTCCCCGATATACTCACAGAGGTAAATCAAAAAAAATGCCGTCCCATCAAGGTGGACGCCACTTCATTAGATGAATATTTGAATCGTTTGGGGTGGCTCGAAAAATACATTCCAACGTGTATCAAGATAGATGTTGAGAATGCAGAAAGTTTAGTCATGGCTGGAGCAAAAAAACTTCTCACCGACTTCTCGCCCATAATTACGATGGAGTTGTATGATGCACCTGCTGCAATCGAGCGCACCAAAAAGGCGCTCGAGATAATTCTGTCCTATGGATATAGACCACATGAAATAACAAGCAATGGTTTTATTCAACCAACTTCTGTTCAGCTCGGAAATTTAGGAACGGCAAATACATTTGTTTTTAAGAAATAAATTCGTCCATATTTGCAGATGAGCTGGCAAATTGATCAGAGCTCTTGACGCCACTCTAGATTCACGATACACTACGCACGCTCCTCGAAACGGGCGTACCTTTGCAGCAGAGCCTTGGAAAAACGCGGAAAGTTAGGCGATTTATCCCCACTTGCACGTTTTTCTAAGTTCTGCTATAGTACTGCTCACTTTTGGGAGGATAATTTTTCCCTAACTTAAGCCACTAATAAGACGTATGGCAAAATTCGAACGCACAAAACCACACGTTAACGTCGGCACAATTGGCCACGTTGACCATGGAAAGACAACGCTCACCGCTGCAATTTTGGCAGTGGCAAGCGCACACGGTTTTCAAGCAACCAACAAGAAGGTTGATGAAATCGACGGCGCGCCTGAAGAAAAGGCACGCGGTATTACTATTTCAACGGCTCACGTTGAATATGAATCAGCTGCTCGTCACTACGCGCACGTTGACTGCCCTGGCCACGCTGACTATGTGAAGAACATGATCACTGGTGCCGCACAGATGGACGGCGCCGTGCTCGTGGTTTCAGCAACTGACGGCCCAATGCCACAGACTCGCGAACACATTTTGCTCGCGCGTCAGGTTGGTGTTCCATATATCGTCGTTTTCCTCAACAAAGTTGACATGGTTTCAGATGCTGAACTTATTGACTTGGTTGAAGAAGAAGTGCGCGATTTGCTCAATAAATACGAATTTCCGGGTGCTGCAACGCCAATTATCCGTGGCAGTGCATTGAAAGCGCTTGAAAATCCTAAGGATGAAGCAGCGGCAAAGCCAGTTTTGGACTTGCTCGCCGCACTTGACTCATATATCCCAACCCCAGAGCGCGCGACTGACAAGCCATTCCTCATGCCAATTGAAGACGTCTTCTCAATTGAAGGCCGAGGCACGGTGGTTACTGGTCGCATCGAGCGTGGCACGATCAACATCAATGATGAAGTTGAGATTGTCGGTCTTGGTGAAACACGCAAAACTGTCGTGACTGGAATCGAAATGTTTAATAAACAACTTGATTCAGGTATGGCAGGTGACAACGCAGGTTTGCTCTTGCGTGGCATCAAGAAAGAGGAAGTTGAGCGCGGCATGGTTTTGGCAAAAACCGGCTCAATCACCCCGCACACTGAATTCAGCGCGTCAATGTACTGCTTGACCAAAGAAGAAGGTGGTCGTCACAAGCCGTTTTTCAATGGTTACAAACCACAGTTCTATATCCGTACTACGGACGTGACTGGTGAAGTAACGCTTCCTGCAGGAACTGAAATGGTGATGCCGGGAGACCGAATTGATATTACGATCAAGCTCATTACTCCTGTTGCTATGGAAGAGCAGATGCGCTTCGCAATCCGCGAAGGCGGACGCACAGTCGGCGCAGGTGTGGTAACAAAGATTGTCAAATAATGGTTTAGAGTTAGCGAGCCACAGCTGCCAATCGGCTGTGGCTCGTTGTACTCCGCATCATGTGGAGCTATAGAGAGGTATGACTACAGTCCAGACCGAAGAAAAGAAGAAGACAGAAGAGGCAAACGGACAGCGCATTCGTCTCAAGGTTCGTGCATATGATCACAAGATCATTGATGCAGCGACCCGTACGATCATTGAAACTGTCGAGCGTTCAGGTGCAAAAGTTCGTGGTCCGGTACCATTGCCGACCATGATCAAGAAATTCACCGTGAATCGTTCAACGTTCGTCCACAAGGATGCACGCGAGCAGTTTGAGATGCGCACGCACTGTCGTTTGATTGACATTGTGGAGCCAACGAGTAAAACCGTTGACTTGCTCATGTCCCTTGCACTGCCTGCAGGTGTGGATGTAGAAATTAAAATGTAAGACCCGAAGTAGCGAGATTTCTTGGAGGGGGAAATCAGAAGCTAGCCACGGTACGTCTCGGTTTTTCCGAGATACGGCCGCAGTTGACTTCTGGTTTTTTGTTACCGAAGCTCCGCTGGCACGCCTTAATTGCCAAGAGCTTACTAACCACGGATAACGAACCCGGTATGAAATTCATTCTTGGACGAAAATTAGACATGACACAGGTGTTCCGTGCAGACGGACAGGTTGTTCCGGTTACCCGCATTCATGCAGGTCCGATTACCGTTACTCACATTAAGAAGCAGGGCGACGCACAGGTTGCCGTGCAAGTTGGCTTTGAAAACACTCGTTCTCTGAATAAAGCAGAGACGGGTCACCTGAAGGGCTTACCGCTTTTCCGGGTTTTGAAAGAGTTTCAGACAACACAGGCAGTCAATCGTGGCGATGTGATTGCAGCAGATACGTTCGCGCCTGGCGACATGGTTGATGCAATCGGCACGTCAAAGGGTCGCGGATTTGCCGGTGTGGTCAAACGTCATCATTTTCGTGGTGCGCCTAAAACGCACGGTCACAAACATGATTTGCGCGCACCGGGTTCAATCGGTGCGGGTGGTGTGCAGCGTGTGTTTAAAGGGATGCGCATGGCAGGCCACATGGGTGATGAACGCGTCACCGTTAAAAATCTTGAAATTGTTGCAGTTGATGCAGATAAAAATGAAATTTTGGTGAAAGGTGCCGTTCCGGGCGCACGAAATTCATTGATTGTGTTGACCACGGCAGCAGGGGAATTGGTCGTTAAATCAGTACCAGTTGTCGAGGAAACGCCAGCGTCAAGCTCAGAGCCAGAACCGGTTGAAAAGATTGAAGAACAAGTCGAAGAAGTAACAGCATAACTATGTCGGTCACACTTGGAACATACAATGCGCAAGGAAAAAAAATCGGTGACATGAAAACCGACAGTGTTTTATTTACAGAAAAAATGCAACCCGGCTTGGTTCACGAAGTGTACACACTCGCGAGCGCGAGCATGCGTCAGGGTGGCTCGCACACCAAAACGCGCGGCGAAGTTCGTGGTGGTGGTAAGAAACCGTGGAAGCAAAAAGGAACGGGCCGCGCGCGCCATGGTTCAACTCGCTCACCAATTTGGGTCGGCGGTGGTATTACGTTTGGTCCACGAACTGAAAAAAATTACACCCGAAAAATCAACAAGCAGGCGGCGCGCAAAGCGCTTCGTATGGTTGTTGCAAATCGCGCGGAAAACGATCATATTTTTGTCATGGCAGATCAGAACACTGACGGCAAGACAAAAGGGTTTGTAGCGTTTTTGACAGCGATTGGTATCAAGGGTCGGAGCGTGTTGGTGGTGACCGGCGGTTCAGCGGACACCGCACTGTATCGCGCAGGTCGCAACATCACACGCGTCGACGTGTTGCCGGCAAATGAGATTAATATCACCGAGTTGCTTGAACATCAGTATCTGGTGATGAGTGAGGATGCAATCAAGTCGCTCGAACAGTTGTTCGTGAAGTAATATGAGTATTTTAAAGAAAGTCAAATCATTGGTTTCAGGCGACAGCGCAGAAACTGCAGAGAAAAAAGAAAAAAAGGCGAAAAAAGTTTCGTCAGTTATTCAACATACCGACGAACATGACCACGCGGGCCACGACCATAGCACTCATGATCACATAACTCACGAGCACGCGCCCGAAGCAGTAGAGCCAGAAAAAAAAGTGCAGCAAGTCGAGGGTGTGCAGATTGGTGTGGGTGCGACACAATTCACCCTGATGCCGATGATCACTGAAAAGGGAACGCATGCCGCGGCAAACAACACCTATCTGTTCAAAGCAGCGCCACATGCAAGCAAGGGATCGATCAAACAGGCGATCGAAAAATTGTATAAAGTTAGTGTGCTCAAAGTTCGCACGAGTCGCTATGACGGCAAAGTTGTTCGCACGGGCAAGATCGAAGGTCGTCGATCAAATTTTAAAAAAGTGTATGTGACTGTTGCCAAGGGGCAGTCAATCACGATTCATAAGGGTGTTTAAATCATATGCCGATTCGACGCTACAACCCAACCACAAACGCACGCCGCCAAAGCAGCGTTGATACGTTTTCAGATGTAACGAAATTTGAGCCGGAAAAGTCGCTCACTATTTTTCGTAAGTCAACCGGTGGCCGCAACAACACGGGGAAAATCACCGTGCGTCATCGCGGCGGCGGCGCACGCCGGTACATTCGCGTCATTGATTTTGTCGCAAATAAATTTGATGTTCCTGCGACAGTTGCTGCAATTGAATACGATCCAAATCGCGGCGCACGTCTCGCGCTTCTCAACTATCCAGATGGTGAGAAATGCTACATGATCGCGCCGCTCGGACTTGGTGTTG
>MFQD01000003.1:25362-26790 GCA_001782975.1 Candidatus Magasanikbacteria bacterium RIFCSPHIGHO2_02_FULL_50_9b | reverse complement strand
GTTGAGCATGCGCACGTTGAGGAGCGCCTGAATCCAAAACATGCGCGTGAAATTTTTTTGGAGTTTTTCGCGGCGCGTTGACGACTGCACCATATTATTCGTCCTCAAAATCCGTTTCCGCGCTCGCGGCACGCGCTTCGTTACCCTTAATTTTGATCCACCGCAAATAACTTTCCACAAATTCGTCGAGCTTGCCGTCCAGCACGCCGTCCGTGTCACTTGTTTCGTGGCGTGTACGCAAATCTTTAACCATACGATACGGCGCGAGCACATATGATCGGATCTGATTCCCCCATTCTGCTGATTTGTGTTCGCCGCGCAATTGCTCGCGCTCCTTTTTTTGCTCGTCCAGTTGCAGCGCCAGCAGACGAGCCTTTAAAATTTTAAATGCCGTTTCCTTGTTTTGCAATTGCGATCGTTCGTTCTGAACGCTCACGATGATCCCGGTCGGGATGTGCACGAGCCGAATTGCACTGTATGTTGTGTTCACCGACTGCCCGCCCGCGCCCTGCGACGTCATGGTGTCGATGCGCACCTCTTTTGGATCAATCACCAGATCACTGTCTTGATCAATTTGCGGCAAAATTTCAACGAGTGCAAATGATGTTTGTCTCAGGTTGTCTGAATTAAACGGTGACATACGCACGAGTCGGTGCGTGCCGTGTTCGCCTTTGAGATGTCCATACGCGTGGCGTCCGTCAATTTCCATGACCACTGATTTCAAGCCCGCTTCCATGCCCGGCGAATAGTCGTCGATCGTCACGCGCCACCCCTTGCGTTCGGCATAGCGAAGGTACATGCGCTGCAACATTGCCGCCCAATCCATTGCTTCAGTGCCACCCGTGCCGGCGTGAATTGCCATGATGATGGAATTTTCATCGTATTTTTCACTGAACAGCAGAAAAAATTCTAGCTTTTGATATTGTGTAGCGAGTTCGGCGGCACGTTGCTCAATTTGCGCACGCAATTCAAGGTCATATTCTGCGTCTGGCATTTCTGCAAGCGCCACCAGTTCAGTGACTTCGGTTTGCAGTTTGTCCCATGTCGCGAGTTCAGTTATTAATTCTGTGTGTTTTTTTGAAACGCGCGCCGCATGCTCTTGATCCTTCCAAAAATCTGAATTTGCCATTTCAATTTCATGAGCTGCAACATCCACGGCCTTTCGGTCGTGGTCAAGGAGGGCGCGCGCCTCAGTGATTTGCTCACGTAGCGCGACAAGTTGTTTGGCTGCTTCAATCATGTTTGTGCTCATTCAGGCGCAGTGTAGCTGATTTTTTGGCAATCTGCAATGGACGCGTGCGAGAGAATTTTGTCACGGTTGTAAATTGTAATACGTTGTAATACAAATCATCCTGTACACATTTTAGTAGGTGCCACCCCTGAATGTGTTATACTTGTTCGCAACAATATCCTCGATCCTTATGCACA
>MFQD01000003.1:18845-25330 GCA_001782975.1 Candidatus Magasanikbacteria bacterium RIFCSPHIGHO2_02_FULL_50_9b | reverse complement strand
AAAGAAGCGGCGCGTGGTTCATCACGCGATCGGTCAACCAGTAGCTCCCGCGCGGCAAAAATTCCGTGGTACTGTATTAAATCAGCGGCTACGGTCGTTGAACTGCCGGTCGGCAACCCACCAGCGCCGGGATACAGTGGTGGACAGCGCATTCCACAACCACCAACGCCAACAACAGAATCAGCGCAGGGCGGATCAAAACGGGTAGTCACGAATATTCTCAAATCGCCGGAGATGCAAATAATTAAAAATGAAAATCCCCAAAATAAGCCGAGAAAAACTCCATCGCGCACCACACAAAAAACCCGTACCGGAATCAATATAACGGTGCCACCCGCACGCGAACCTCCATCAGCAAAAGGACCTCCGGTACGCGAGCCACCAACGCGCGGTGATGAACCAGAGCCGGGATACTACCCAAATCCGGGTTATTACACCGAAGGTAGTGGCGGAAAAATTAGCAAAGATGGTCGCAATGGAACGTCAACGGGCACGACGCCGCAAACCGGCGGCAAATTGATTGATTCGCCCGTGCAAGGTGGCTCGTGGTACTTCTTTAAATTGGACGAGATTGTCAAAAGCGGTTCAATCTGTCCCAAGGGCTACGCCGTTGAAACGCGGTGGGTGGAAACTGTGTGCTTGGCATATTTGGAAAAAACAAAATCAAATCCTATTGAAGCGGCAAAAACTGATCCAGAAATTATTGCATATTGCACCAAACACATGAATCCAAAATTATTTGCCAGCAAAATCAACAAACAATTGTGTGATCAATATATGCAAGCAACTGGCTGCGTTTTCATCGGTAAAGAAGATTGCCCAAGCATCGTCAAAATATTCAGTGATGCCGGCGTGAGCAACAAAGAAATGATCAAAACGTTAAATGAGGCTTCGAATTTTTGCGCAGGCATTTCTGCGTATACACCGAAAACGCCCTGACCTCATGCTCTTATGAAAAAAGCATCTCGCATCATCAATGGCGCTGCAACAATTTTTCTCTCGCTCGTCGGCATTGCGTTAATCGCAACGCAGCAGTTTGTTGACGCGGCAGCAGCAGCAAAAACAAAGCCCGCCGCACAACCACAGATTGCGTCATTTTCGATCAAATATTCTGGTGGCGAAAAACGGCCGGCAAAAACAGTTGTATGGCCGCGTGAGGCCGGAAAAGTGATTGCGTTGGCGGGCGACGTGACCGGAGTGCAACTGACGCCAAGCGTGCAACGCGGGTTCAAGCAAAAAACATACTGGGCATTTCGGTATGTGTGGAGTGATGAACAGCCGCAAATTGCGCGGATGATGTCTGAAGCAAAAACAATCGCTGGAAAACATTTTTCAGCGAAAAATTTCACGACGCGTGTCGCGAGCCCAACATTTGCGATTGACGCAGACGAACAAGGTGGTCGATTTTTGACGATTTATGCGTTTGCGACCAACAAAGATCGCGTGACAGCCGCGAAAAATTTTCCACTCGGCATTGATTATGTCGCAGCCGTGACGTTCCGTGTACCTGACGCTGATGCTGATGACAATATAGCGGCGGAAAAAGCAGTGAAAGAACCATCGAATGATGATTGGTCTCAACTTGAAGCAACACTTCCGGGCTACAAAGAATGAAACCGCGCGAGCGGACACTGATCGTGCGCATGAGGGCGAGCGATGCAGTGTGCGCGACCATATTCAATCAGGAGATACGTTGCGTGAAACCATTTTTCGCGCGGAATAAGCGCCATTAAATCTTGCTCGATTTTTTCTGGATCCGTATGCGCGGTTAAGCCGAACACGCGCGCGAGACGACGGACATGCGTATCAACGGCAATGCCAACCGCGATTCCGAACGCGTTGCCGAGTACCACGTTCGCGGTTTTGCGGCCAACGCCCGGCAGTGTGAGCAACTCTTCCATCGTGCGCGGCACTGCTCCACCAAATTCTTCGGCAAGCAGATGCGCTGCCGCCAAAATGTGTTTTGCTTTTTGATGATAAAATCCGGTCTGAAAAATATCGCGTTCAAATTCGCGCGTGTCAGCCGCGATGTAGTCGTTGAGGCGTGGATATTTTTTAAACAATCGCGCCGTGACCTCGTTCACTTTTTTGTCTGTGCATTGTGCGGACAGCATGACTGCAACGAGCAGCTCCCACTGGTTGCTGAACGCTAACAGCATCCCGGCGCGCGGAAACATTTTTTCAAGTTCAGCGATAATTTGTTGTGCTCGCGACAATTTCATACTATACTGTGAGGCAAGTTATTTTACCATATGAACCAAGGAACACACGTCTTTGTTTTAGCTCTCGTTCTGTTCGCAACCGGCACAAGCGCAATCGGCTATTCGCTCGCGCAAGAATCAGCGCGCACTGCGGCGCCAATCAACGCCGCGTTTTCACTCATCGATCTGTCAGCGCCGCCATGGTATTGCAAGGCGGTGAGTGGCGGCCCACTCAAGGCGCAGGGCGATGACGAGCAGCCGGGTTATTACGACCGGAACCGCAAAGGCGGCGATCGCACACCGGGGTATGCAGCTCCGGGGTATGTTGCTCCTCCCGGATATACTGCTCCAAGCTACAGCGCACCGGGATATACGCCGCCGACAACGCCGGGATATGAGGTGGCCGTGCCACGCACGCCGGAGCCACCCGCGAATAACGACGCAAATGGAATTAGTCAAAAAATGCTCTCGATCACATTCCCCTTTGGCATGGTTTGTCCTGATGGATACGCGCTTGACACCAATAAAATCGATTCGACTTGTTTTGCGTTTTTAAAAGATAAATTAAACTTGAACAAAAAAATTGCAAAATCGCCGGACGTATTTGCGGCGTGCAAAAAAGTGTTTAAACCAGAACTGTGGGACGCAAAAATTTCGCAGAAAGTGTGCACGAAATTTTATGCGTACGAAACTGATTGCGCAAAAGCACAGTCAAAAGGCAAAAAGTGTGTACCACTTGCAACGTATATGACCAAGGCTGGCGTCAAGAAAAAAGAGGTGGCACAGGCATCGAATGATGCGATTTACTGGTGCTCTGATGTCTTCCCTAAATAATCTCATTGCAGCGATTCGCACGAAAGAACACTGGATCACCACCAGTGTTCTTTTATGGTCAGTGGCGATCATTATTTTGAGTGCAGTATATGCGTCAGTCGGCATTCACAAAATTTTTGTTATCGTACTTGCGGCGACCGGCGTTGCGGGGTGGGTGTGGCTGATCGGCTTACAATTACCGACGCTCCGCCTTGTTGCCGAAAATTGGAAAACAAACGTGCTGCTTGCAGCCAGCTCGCTGCTATCAATCGGGTTGCTCGCAATCGTGTGGATCGGACGCACTGATGATCCGCTCCGTTCGCCGTGGGAAATTGCGCCGTCGTGGTTTTTCGTCGTTTTTGCGCTGTCGCTTATCATGCAGGTGAGCGCCGCGCTTCGCGAAAAACAGCTGTCACTCTTGTCCATCGTCGCTCTGATTGCACAGTCAGGCGTCTGTTATGGAATTGCCGTTGCTGCATTTCGTTTTGGCTATGCATATGACCCACTCATTCATCAAACCGCAGAACAATTTGTTGTTGCGCACGGAAAAATTTTGCCGTTGCAGCCGTTTTACATCGGTCAATATGCGCTCGTTGCTGCGTTGCATTTCGTCACGAACGCACCGGTGTGGCTCATTGACCGATTGTTGTTACCGTTGCTGGCAATCATCAGTGTTCCGATCGTGGGATATGTCGGCCTGACGCGTGGTTGGGGTTTTTCACATCAGCATGCACGCATCGGCTTGATTGTACTCTCGACGTTGCCGCTCGCTGAATTCACGTTCACCGTTCCCTACAATATCACCGTGCTGTATGCGTTCTGGCTCGTGTTATTACTGCCACTTTTGCTCAGGTCACGCATAGGGATGTTCACGCTCGTCGCACTGTCAGGTGCTGCAACCATGACACACCCGCTTCTTGGAATTCCACTTTTGATTGCTGCCGCATGCGCCATTGCGCTCCAAAAATATAAAAATATTTTGTTCCCCGTTTTGTGTGCGCTCGGAATTGGTGGATCAATTTTTGTGATGCTCGGTGTGTATCGTTTGCAACACGGACTACCGTTTCTCGCCACGACTGAGCCGCTCAAATACGTTCAAAATTTTATTTCGATTTTTGAATGTACTGGTGACATTTTTCAAGTACGACCGGCGATGCAACTGGTGTACGGATTTGCGTATGTTTTCCCATTCGTCGTCGCGGTGTACGGCGTTTGCCGCGCAGTTCGTGACAAAATTCAAACCGTTGCCGTTCGTTGGACGCTTGCCGCACTCATGATCGGTTTGGTGCTCGCAATTTTTTTAGTCAGCACCCTCATCTCGATCCCGGGCGTCGCCTTGCACGAACAAAATGAATTCATGCTTCGGTTGCGCCATCTGTTTCCGTTATTTGTGTTGCCGCTTGTGGTGTGCGGCGCGTTTGAGTGGTCGCAACACCAACCACGAACCATAAAATATGGCGCGCTCATCGTGATTGTTGCTGTTGCAACATGCAGTTTATATTTTACCTACCCGCGTGTTGATGGCGTCACAAGGCCGGGCTGGAATGTTTCAGCAAGCGACATTGCTGCAGTGCGTGGTATCCATGAACTCGCGGGCGGCGGACGGTATATGGTGCTCGCACATCAAGTACTGTCAGCGGCAGGCTTGCGCGAACTCGGATTTGAACACAGAATAATTGCAGACAATTTCAGCGCGCATACCTATCCGATCAGCATTGCTGAACCGCACTACGAATTAACGCAACGCACGTTGTATAACCGACTCGATGCAACGGCAATACAAAATCTCGCCAAAAAAATTAGGGGGTCGGTTTTTGTGGCCGTGCATGAATATTGGTATCGATCGCCAATCATTCGACAGGAGGCGTTGCTCGCGCGGCCAAGCGAATCGTACTCATTCGATCAGGTTACCGTATTTCGTTTTGACGCAACTGAATCATCTCAGCCGTAACTGTTCCATCGTTTGCCGCACTTCCATTCACCGTCACGCGGCTACCAACACTCAAATCTGACACTGTTCCCTGTACCGTTTTTCCCACACTCGTTGACGATGAAAAAAAGATTATTTTCGAGCCACCATTTTGCAATGTAATGGTGATGCTTTTTTCGTCTGCACTCAAAATCTCACCGCTCAAGAATTCGCCGCCAGTTGCACCGGTGCCGCCGCCACGCGCGCGAAATTGACCGGCGCGTCCTGACATACCAGCGCGCAGAGAGGTCGACTCTTTTTTTGCATACTGCATGCCAGCCCAAAAAAGCACTGCCGCGATGACAACTGAACCGCACACACTAACTAAAACAATTTTTTTGTTCATAAAATTTGATTACGTAATAATTTTATTCATACCGCAATGCTTCGATTGGATTCAACTCTGCCGCACGCCGCGCCGGATAGTAGCCAAAAACCAAACCAATTGCAGCAGAAACACCAAACGCAAGGAGCACCGCAACCGGCGAAACCGTAGTCGTAATGCCGGCAAACGTTGAAACACCAAAGGCGATCAAAATGCCGAGCGCGATTCCGCATACGCCGCCGATGAAGGTGAGCGCAACAGACTCGGCAAGAAACTGCAAACCGATATCGCGGCGTGTTGCGCCGATTGCTTTGCGCAATCCGATTTCGCGGGTGCGCTCAGTCACGGTGGTGAGCATCATATTCATAATACCGATACCACCAACAAGCAAGGAAATTCCGGCGATGGAGGCGAGTAGCGTCGTAAACACCGATGTCACGCTTGACGCGGTTGCCACAATATCTTGTTGATTCAACACACTAAAATCTGCTTGCAGCGGATCTGTAATTCCGTGTTGCTGCAACAAAGCTGCGATGACACCCTGCTGCACCATGACCATACTTTCTTGATCACGCGCCTGCACACTGATGGTGCTCACATATTCATTACCTGACAAATACTGTTGCGCCGTTGAAATCGGAATAAATACAATGTCGTCTTGGTTGGTAAACCCAGTTCCACCTTTTGGTCGCGTCACTCCGACAACACGAAAATCAATTTTATTAATGCGCACATTTTGTCCAATCGGATTCGAACCACTCCCGAACAAATCATCACGTGTCGTTGGTCCAATCACCGCAATGCGCGCCGTACTGCGCACTGCTTGGTCAGTAATAAAAGAACCAGAACCAACCTGCACGTTGCGCACCGCTGCATAGGCGGATACCGTTCCCACCACTTGCGTGTTCGTATTTTTCCCCCGCGCCGCGACCTGATACCGTCGCGTTACTTCAGGCGCAACGGCAGCAACGGCCGGCACTTTTTCTTGAATCGCCGTCGCATCCATTCGAGTCAGCGATTGCGCGCTCCCCCGCCCTGCGCTGACTTGCTGCCCGATTCCTCGTTGCGACCCCGGCATGACCAACACCAAATTTGAACCGATTGATTGAATGCTCGACTCAATCGTTCCTTGCGCGCCTTGTCCAATGGATACCATTGCAATCACTGAACTGATGCC
>MFQD01000003.1:6639-18835 GCA_001782975.1 Candidatus Magasanikbacteria bacterium RIFCSPHIGHO2_02_FULL_50_9b | reverse complement strand
CCGAGCATCGTTAACCCTGATCGAACTTTATTAACTGTCAGCGACGCATATGTTTCGTCAAATACATCAATGGTTTTCATATGCGGCTTCGCGGCGTTACGACAGCGGCATCAGAAATGATCGCCCCATCGCGTAATTGAATGATTCGATGTGCGTGTTCAGCAACTGCACGCTCATGTGTAATCAAAATAATTGTGCGGCCGCTTGCATTTAAATCTTCAAATGTTTTTAAAACAACTTCACCTGTTTTTGTGTCGAGATTTCCGGTCGGCTCATCGGCGAGAATGATCGCCGGGTCATTCACCAAAGCGCGTGCAATTGCAACACGCTGCATCTGTCCACCGGACAACTGATTTGACAGATGGTTCCACCGTGATTCATCAAGACCAACCGCACGCAACGCTTTGTGCGCCGCTGTCTCGCGCGAGCTCTTTTCCATTTCCGCATACACCAGTGGCAATGCCACATTGCGCAACACACTCGCACGCGGCAATAAATTAAATGCCTGAAACACGAAGCCAATCCGTTTTTTTCTGAGCGATGCCAACTCTTCATCACTCATTGCTGACACGTCTTGCCCATCAAGCACATATGTTCCAGTGGTGGGTGTGTCGAGCGCGCCCAGAATATGCATGAGTGTTGATTTCCCCGAACCAGACGGTCCCATAATCGCAACAAACTCTCCTGTTTTAATCGTGAACGAAACATTTTTTAGTACCGGCGTCATCTGATCGCCGCTCTGGTACGTTTTAACAAGCTGTCGACATTCAATCATACGTCAACGCCCGCCAGCACGAACAGCGCCACCGAAACCTCGAGCGCCACCACCACCCGCGCCGCCTAAAAAGGGTATCCCCCCCGATCGCTGTTGCGCGGCGCTTGCATCTTGCGCAGTGATGATTTGCGTTACCACTTCGTCGCCCACTTTGATGTCCCCTGAAGCAAGTTCCACGAATATTTCATTCGATACCCCTGTGGTGACACGATGCGCAACGAGTGCATGAGTATGGTCAAGTGTGTTCACGATCGACACGCCATTTTGTTCTTGAACGGCACTGACTGGCACCAACAATGCATCAGTACGAACATCGATGATGACCGTGACTGCAGCACTCATCCCCGGCTTCACCCGATCATCCTGTGTGTCAAATATAACTTTTACGTTGTACGAAACAACACCTTGCGACACCGTACCAAGCGAATCAATTTCTGCAACTTCGCCGGTTAAACTGTACTCTGGAATTGCATCAAACGTCAGCGTTGCTTTTTGACCAATTTTGATGCGAGTAACATCAACTTCGTTCAGCGAAATTTCCGCCAATTTTTTATCAGCCATAATGGTGACTGCGGTAGCACCAGAGCTTGCCTGATCCTTCTTCTTCATGGCGATTTTTGCAACCGTTCCGGCGATCGGCGCTCGCAGCGTGTATTCACCTAATTTCACTCGTGCATCTGACAGTGAAGATTCACGCTGCCGAACTGACAATTGCGCTGACTGGATGTCGAGCTGATCCGCGCCCTTTTCGAGTTTTGCGAGCGACGATTCACGCTCCTTGATGGTTGCTTCTGCGGCAGCGAGCTCACGCGGATGATTTGCCGACATGTGTTCCAAATCCCGCTCTGCTGATTTTTTTGCCTCGCGTGCGTTTTTTAAATTTGTTTGCACATTCACCATCGCTGAAATATGAGCATTCACCTTGCTGGTATAGCCAGCAAGATTTGACTGTGCGCTTTTCACCGTTGTCGGTATCGAAACATTGTGCAACGTTCGTGCATCAACCCATGCATCAAATAATCCACTCGCGCTTTTTGATGCCTGCGCTACAATTTTTGCCGCGTCAATTGTTTCAGCCAAAATTGCTTCGATGACTGACTGCTCGGCAAATCGATTTACTGTTTTGTACTTCTCGAACACTGCGTCATACTTCACGCGTGCCAATGCATAATCAGTTTCTGCAAGCGTTGCCGCCGCAATTATTTTCGGTTGCTCCTGACTACTCGTCGAGTTGATCAGCGTCGTTGCATTTTTTTGACCCTTTCCACCTAGTGACGCATCTGCATCGCCAATCGATGTGCCGTGCAACACATCGTTCAAACCGGTTAAAATTCCGGGTAAATCAAGAAACGCATTTGCAACGGCACTGTAGGTGTCGTCCTGATACTTACCCATATCATCTTCTGACTTTGTTTGAGTGTCACGCGCGTTTTCGCGTGCCGTTTGCTGAGATAATTTTAATTTTTCCAAACTGTCTTTCGCTGCTTGCACTGAATTCTGCGACTGTAACAACGATAATTCGTCAGTGGCCTGCAACAATTTTTTCAGCGTCAGACGGGTGCTCTCAAGATTGATTTCAGCATCCCGCACCGCCTTCAACGCATCACGCGCATCAATCCGCACCAACGGTTCATTTTCCTTAACTTTCTGACCAGCAGCAACGAGCACCTGCACGACCGTGCCAGCTGCTTGCGGTTTGACGTCAATTTGATTCACTGCAGACACTTGGCCACTACCCGAAACAGAAACCGTCAGCGTTCCGCGCGTCGCAGGCGTGGTCACATACTGGGGCGGCGACAACCGATTCGCAAACAAGGTATACCCACCAGAGCTGCCAATCGCAACAATGACGAGTGTACCAATAATTTTTTGTTTCATCGAGTACCGTGCAATCCATGCGGATATCATCATATTGTTATCGACGTGTTCGTTTGAGTGCGCGAATAATTTTTGCTTCAAC
The DNA here is from genome assembly GCA_001782975.1 of Candidatus Magasanikbacteria bacterium RIFCSPHIGHO2_02_FULL_50_9b. Lineage (GTDB taxonomy): Bacteria > Patescibacteriota > Patescibacteriia > Magasanikbacterales > 2-02-FULL-50-9b > 2-02-FULL-50-9b. The sequence goes on along the minus strand of MFQD01000003.1, from coordinate 16,100 downwards.
GCGGCCATCCTCCGTTGGAGATCCGATCACCACGACACGCGAACCGGGCTTGAGCGAATCTGGTTTTATGGTGGCGTCAGTCATAACAACTAATTTTTCAACAGAATCGACGCCAACTATCACCAACGTACTTGTTGATACGGTGATAATTTCACCGACGATCGCGTGTGGGTTGGTGAAATTTTGGTGATACATGGATTGCCAGCGCAGCGTGTGACGAGCTTTGTGATAACCAACAAACACTCCAAATTTAAAAATAAGAAGCGCGACGATAACACTGACACTGATGCCGATGATACTTTTTGTTTTATGATGCATAGTGTGGCACGGTGAGCATTTTAAGCGAACGAATCGATGAAATGATGGTGGTAGCTGCAACGAGTGTGACAAAAAGAACCATTGAGATACTCATCACGGGCACTGATTCGATCAGCGACCACAACACCTCTCGCCACGCGACTACCGATGCGCTGATATTCGAAGCAATCGTCACCATAATTTCCATAAATCCAGTTTGTGCATTTTCTTCTGCCCAAAAAGTAACAACGTTGGGAACGGTCGCCACGGCACAGGCGCCAATTGAAATACGCGACCAAAACAGACGAGTCGCGTGACGATAATTTTGAACTGCAACCTGCCGCATGATGCGGAGAGCTAGATCGTTTGGCGGCGTGTACAGCAATTCATGATCCATATACTTACTATACGCACGCCGCGGTACTTTTTGTGCATGGGAAACAAAATAGGCTAATCCAGCAACTTTTTCAATCGCTGCAATGCACGACGATGCAAACTCGTCACGGTGTGTATTGACATGCTCAGACGAGTTGCAATTTCACGAAATCGGAGACCTTCAAAATAGTGAAGCTGAATAATTTGTTGTATGGTTGATGAACTGTGTTGGAGGAGTGCGCGCGCGCGTGCAGCATCGATTGATGTGTCAATGCTGTCTATTGCAACGGAACTAACGACCATCTGAACACAAACATCCTCGGTTGAAATTGGAGTAGTGCGCTGCCGACGCAAAAAATCGTACGCGGTATTTTTTGCAATTTCATGGAGCCATGGTCGAGCTGATCGCGCTTCGTCAAATCGATGAAATGCGCGCCACGCTTTAATGAACGTTTGTTGTGTTATTTCATCAGCGTCGTCGCGACTGCCACTCAATTTCAGCGCCACGGTGTATACATACGCAAGATTCTGGTCAACAAATTGCCGAAAAACGGGCTCATTAATCTGTTTCATGTTCATATGATAGGCAGTAAATGACAGATCCGTCAATTAAAAAACGGCATCCACCCCTCGACGTGTTGGTCGAAATGGTGGATGCCAGTCGTAGTGCCGCTTGTCACGCGGGCTTCGTTCATGACCCGAGTCGACAGCTGCCGCCAAGCAGCTCGAGACCGTTATTCGTGAAGTACACGTCAAGGGCATCACGCAACTGTGATGGAAGCGGGTGGTTGCGACCGCTCGCCGGCGTACCACATCCGTCACGCACGGTGGTAGCGAAGTTACTGAGAGTCTGCTCGAGGTCGCCCTGCAGCATGCGCTCGTTCATGTAGCGTGTCCGCCCCGGCTCTTCTGCCTTGAGGGTGATGAAACGCATGTCGTCAGCATTCGGCTTGTGCTTGGTGTAGAACGTCAGTGGATCCTTGACCGAGTAGCCGAGTTCGAGGCGCACGTCGTGGTAATCCCAGCTCGCACGATGATTCGCGTTCACGACCACGCTCATCGTGCTCGGGATCGTGATGGCGTTGCTGCCCAACACGAACCAGTTGCCGACGTCCACGATCTCGAATTGGCCATCGCTGCCCTGTGTGAACGATGCAACCCGCGTATCGTACGCCGGTTCGACCTCCACGAACCAGCTCATGATGCACAGAACGATCACGATGGCGACGATGCCCGCGAACACGCGACTGTTGTCAGGTGCAGTCACCGGCGTGGCCGCAGGAAGCGTAACGACTTGAATGGTGGAACGAGTACTCATTGGTGCACCTCCTCAGTGCAATTTGGTTAGAGTTTGTCTATCGTATCAAAATGCATTCTGTTTGTAAAGATGAGGTTGACCTATCTGAGGATGGGTATTTGCTTTCCTCGGGCACGAGAGGCCAGCAACGTGCTTCGGAAAGCAAATACCCATCCTCGAGTTACACCAGCCTGCTACCTGACAAATAATACCAAAACGTATTCAAAAAAATTATAGGGACTCATCTGGGGTGCGCAAACGCTTTCCGAAGCACGTTGCTGGCCTCTCGTGCGAAAGGAAAGTGTGTGTGCACCCTGCTGGGTTTACAAGAGTTTAATACATCCCCATTCCGCCGCCCATTCCCGATGCACCACCACCATGCCCATGACCATCTTCATCTGATGACTTCTTTGGTTTTTCCGTGATGATTGCTTCGGTTGTCAGCAACAATGCCGCAATCGAAGATGCGTTTTGCAACGCACTGCGCGTCACCTTCGTCGGATCAACGATGCCGGCTTTGAGCAAATCTTCATAGATGTCTTCTGCTGCATTGTAGCCTTCTGAACCGCTGAGTCGCTTCACTTCCTCAACAACGACTGCACCATCCTTGCCCGCGTTCACTGCGATCTGTCGCAACGGCTCTTCAATTGCGCGGCGTACGATGTTCACGCCGATCTGCTCATCACCGCTCAACTTTAAAGCGTCGAGTGCGACTCGCGCGCGAATGAGCGCCACACCACCACCCGGCACGATACCTTCTTCAATCGCTGCCTTGGTTGACGCGATTGCGTCTTCGATTCGATGCTTTTTTTCTTTCATTTCAGTTTCAGTTGCCGCACCAACTTTGATGACACCAACGCCGCCTGACAATTTTGCCAAACGCTCCTGCAACTTTTCGCGATCAAATTCTGAATCAGTCTGTTCAATTAATTTTTTAATTTGTGCGCTGCGATCACTGACCGCCGACGCTTCGCCTGCGCCGTCAATAATAGTCGTTGATTCTTTGGTCGCCACAACTTTGCGCGCACGACCAAGATCCGCGAGCTCTGCTTTGTCGAGTTTCAACCCAACGTCTTCTGTGATCACCCGGCCACCGGTTAACACTGCAATGTCTTGTAACATTTCTTTACGGCGATCGCCAAAGCCCGGGGCTTTGACGGCCAGTGTGTTAAACGTGCCGCGCAATTTGTTGAGCACCAACGTCGTCAATGCTTCACCATCAACGTCCTCGGCAATGATCACCAAATCTTTTCGTCCGCTCTGCACCACTTTTTCAAGCAATGGCAACACGTCCTGAATTGATGAAATTTTTTTGTCCGTGATGAGAATGTACGCGTCGCTGTATTCTGCTTCCATGCGCTCACTGTTCGTCACCATGTATGGTGCGACATATCCTTTATCAATGCGCATACCTTTGACTACTTCGGTTTCAATTCCAAATGACTGACCTTCTTCAACGGTGATTACGCCGTTTTCTCCAACGTCTTTGAGCGCCTGTGCAATTGTTGCGCCAATCTCTGCATCATTCGCTGAAATCGATGCAACTTGTTTGATTGCGTCACCCGCAACAGGCTGCGAAATTTTTTCGCGCAACTCAACAACGATCGCTTCAGCAGCCTTTTCAATACCGCGACGAATCGCGAGTGGTGACGAACCGGCGGTCACATTGCGCAAACCTTCGGTGATGATCGCCTGTGCGAGCACGGTTGCCGTTGTCGTGCCATCGCCCGCAACGTCATTTGTTTTCGACGCAACTTCTTTCACCAATTCTGCACCGAGATTTTCAAACTTGTCTTCGAGTTCAATTTCTTTTGCAACTGACACGCCATCTTTTGTGATAGTCGGCGCACCATAGCCGCGATCGAGCACCACGTTGCGCCCTTTTGGCCCGAGCGTGATCTTCACTGCATTTGCAAGAATATCAACACCGCGCTTCAATGCCGCGCGTGCCTGTTCATTAAACAATAGCTGTTTTGCTGCCATATAATTTTATTTCGTTACGATGGCGAGTACGTCTGACTCGCTGATGACCAAATATTCTTTGCCGTCGACCTTCACTTCGTCTGGCGCATACTTTTTAAACACAATGGTGTCACCAACTTTGACTGACATTGCGGCACATTGGCCGTTATCGAGCATCTTACCCGGACCCGCTGCAGTGACATGCCCCTGCTGCGGCTTTTCGCCCTGCGCCGTGTCAGGAATGATGATGCCTGAAGCTGTCGCCGCCTCACGCGGATCCACTGCTTCAACGATTAAATGATCGAACAATGGGTTTAACATAGCACGAAAAAATGAATAAATTAAGCTATTTTTTTGTGGCTTTTGGCAATCTCTGATGAGGAGTGCTAATGCCGGTGAGTGCATCTTAACGAACGGCGTTCAAGCTGTCAAGACGTTGAATAACCATGATTCACTAATAGATCGGGGCGTATTGCAGTTTCTTCCCGCGCGAGAGGCCAGCAACGCGCTCCAGAAACCGTAATACGCCCGAATCGCTTTCATAATCTTGATTATTCACGTCAGCTGTTTCAATTATTTTCTATGCGATGAAACAGATAAATTCTCCGATTTCAATTTTTTGTGCTTGCGTCTGATCGTTTTGAGCAAACACAATCGTACTCGCCGTTGCAGCCGTTATCGCCGCACTATTTCGTTCAACCAATGCTTGAAATTCTGGCGCACACTGCATCGTGAACGTGATAGATTCGCCGGGCTTCAGACCACGCTCTTTGCGCGTCGCATTGATGTGTCGCACCAGTTCGCGCACCATTCCTTTTTCACGCAGCTCTGGTGTGATCTCAATGTCGAGCGCCAACGCATCGCCGAGCTCAATTGATTCAACATTCACTTCTTCTTGCAAAATCTCGAAGAGCGATGCGAGTGGCGCTGCCGATTGTGGCACTGTCAATTTTCCGAGCACCTGACGAATTGGAATTCCTGATTTCGCACGCTGCTCAAGCGCCTGCGTGACAAGCGCTCGGATCAATTCCATATTCGCGAGCGCAGATTCGTTGACTTCACCGACCGCTGGCCACTCTTCAAGATGCACGCTCTTGTCTGCACCCACAATTTCGCGATGGACTGCATCCGCAATCATCGGAGTGAATGGCGCAAATAATTTTGACACCGTGATGAGCGTGTGGCGGAGCATTGCTGCAGCAGCCGCGGCATCTGCGCCACCATTTTTAAAACGGCCACGCGATCGGCGCACATACCACGTCGACAGATCAGTCACGAATGCCGCGAGCTCACGCGACGCATTTGTTGATTCACTTAATTCCAACTGCTCCGTCACATAATTCACTGTTTTTTGCAGGCGTGCTTCAAGCCATGAGTCCAGCGGATGTATTGTGTTGCGCTCTGAGGCAACGGTATCTGAATACAATTTATAGAACTCCAACACATTCCACATGATCAAAAAAACTTTCTTCACCACGTCATCAACGCCTTTGGTGTCAAATAATTTTGGATCGCCCGGCTGCGACATGGAATAGAGGTGAAACCGCACTGCATCTGCACCATACTCTTCAAACATTTTCCACGGATCAACCACATTACCTTTTGACTTGGACATTTTTTGACCCTTTGCGTCGAGAATATGCGACAAGCACACCACATTTTTATATGGTGCTGGCAATTCTAACAATGTTGCGCATGCAAGCAATGTGTAGAACCACCCACGCGTCTGATCAATTGCTTCTGAGATGTAATCCGCAGGATAGTGTGACTCAAAATTTTTCTTTGCTTCGCCCGCGATCCCCCACTGGTATCCCCACTGCGCAACAAACATGGCGCCCGAATCAAACCAACAATCCGCCACTTCTTTGACGCGCGATTTCACGCCGCCACAGTCACACGCATACGAAATATCGTCAACAAACGGCCGATGCAAATCATCCGGCGCAACCATTCCCTTTTCTTTAATTTCAGCGATCGAGCCTAACACGTCAAACGCGGCACAGGCGTTGCATTTCCAAATTGGCAATGGCGTCCCCCAATAACGCTCACGCGAGATTGCCCAATCTTTTACATTTTTTAACCACTCGCCGAAACGTCCGTCGCGAATGTGTTCCGGAACCCAATGCACCGTTGCGTTACGTGCCTGCAACTCGCCGGACAATTCTGACATCTTGATGAACCACGAATCTTTTGCGTAATACAAAAGCGGCGTTGCACAGCGCCAACAAAATGGATATTCGTGTTCGTATTTTTCTGATCGCAAGAGCAATCCGCGCTCGCGCAAATTTGCAATCGCTTCCTGTTCAACGGTTTCAGACTTCACAAACTTCCCTGCCCATGGCGTCACAAACGACAAGAACTTTCCATCTTCCCCAACGGTGTGCAATTTTGGCAATCCAATTTTGTGTCCGAGCTGATAATCATCTTCACCGTACATCACCGCCGTGTGTACGATGCCGGTGCCATCAGTGGTAGTGACAAAATCAGCTGCATACACTTTAAACGCATTCGCGCGCTCTTCTGGTTTAATTTCGCCGGCCAAAAAACTAAACAATGGTTCGTACGCGAGACCGACCAATGCTGTGCCTTTCATCTGTGCGATGACTTCTTGTTGCGCGCCTTCAAAAACTTTTTCAACCAATGCTTCTGCCAAAACATATTGTTCATCACCGACGCGCACGCGAACATACTCAATGGTATCACCGACCGCGAGTGCAACATTCCCCGGCAAAGTCCATGGCGTCGTGGTCCACCCCAACAAAAAAGTTTTCTCCTCGCCGACGAGTTTAAATTTCACAAACACTGATTCATCAGTCACGGTCTTATACCCCTGCGCAACTTCATGGCTCGACAATGCCGTTCCACAACGCGGACAATGCGGCACCACTTTGTGTCCTTGATACAAAAGCCCGCGCGCATGCACACGCTTCAACACACTCCACAAACTTTCAATATAGTCGTTCGTGTAGGTGACGTACGCGTTATCCGTGTCAACCCAATATCCCATGCGGTGTGACATTTTGATCCAGTCGTCCAAAAATTCCCACACGCTTTCTTTACATTTTTTGTTAAACTCGATGATCGACGCGCGCGCGTCGCCGGCAACCAAATTTTCAATTTGTCCTTTGCCGGAAATGCCAAGCGCTTTTTCAACTTGCAATTCAACGGGCAACCCATGTGTATCCCAACCGCCCTTGCGATCCACGCGCCGTCCGCGCATTGATTGAAAACGCGGAACCACATCTTTAAATGCACGCGGCAGCATGTGATGCACGCCCGGCCGGCCATTTGCCGTTGGCGGACCCTCAAAAAATACGAACGGCTTGCCGTCGCGATTCTTTTCTGACGTTTTCTCAAAAAGCTTTTCTGCTTCCCAGCGTGCAAGCATCTGGACTTCAAGTTCTGGAAATTTTGGGGTCGGCATAATAGTACATAGTTAGCCAACCAACTGTACTGAATTTCTGCTCACTTGTCTAGATTGAACAAAATTGAGTATGATACTAAAATGATGGAGAGCCTTCGCACATACCTCACGTCCAGATATCCTAAAAACACACTCGTTGAATTCCTGTTTTTTGGCCTGTTGCAAGCGCGTGCATGCGTGTTTGCCGGGTCTTTTTTCGTGCTGCTGTTCGCGTCAAACCACATTCAAATGGGCGGCTTGGCGCGCTATGATCTACTCTTTCTCGGCGCTATTGCCATTCAAATCGTCTTGCTCGCCACAAAAATTGAAACGTGGGACGAGGTCAAAGTGATCTTTTTGTTCCACCTCATCGGTTTTGCGCTTGAACTTTTCAAAACACAGCCCGGAATTGGCTCGTGGAGCTATCCCGAAGCCGGCGTCTTAAAAATTTCGACCGTGCCGTTGTACAGCGGCTTCATGTATGCCGCGATCGGCAGTTATATTTCTCAGGCGTGGCGACTCGAACGATTACATCTTGAAAATTATCCGCCGCATCGCTACAGCGTCGCGCTGTGCGTAATAATTTATCTCAATTTTTTCACGCACCATTTTATTCCCGATGTACGCTGGATTTTGGGCGCAGCTGTTGTTTGGATTTTTCGCTCCACCCGCATTCAATACACGATCATCAAAAAACACTGGATGCCCTTGCCCGTCGCATTTGCGCTCATTGCTTTTTTCGTTTGGATCGCTGAAAATATTTCAACCTATTTGGGCGCGTGGAAATACCCAGACCAAATTCACGAATGGACACTCGTGTCGTTTGGAAAAATTTCGTCGTGGTCACTGTTGATTATCATCAGCTTTATCATTGTCGCGAATTTGAAACATTTGAAAGAGCATCAAAAACAACACCACCTGCCCGGACCACAGAGAAAATAAATAGTGATCAAACAATGCGATCGGAATGAGGGCAAGTAAAACTGTGCGTGTGGAAATGCGCATGCGACTCAACCACGCGATGGTCACAATCAACGCGACGCCGAATAGACCCAATTCTGCAAACACCAAAAGCGGCGCCGCGTGCACCGGAGTACGGGTGTCGCCAGTTGCACCGAACAACCGCGTCGTATATGCGCCAAGACCAGTACCCGCGAACCAATGATCACGCATGACTGATTTAAATTGGGAAAAACCGGCGATCCGCTCAGCCACGGAGCGCTGCTCAGTTTGTGCTGTTGCTGATGGCGCGACGCGTGTCGATACCATGGGGAAAAAAAGAACGGTCAAAATGCCGAACGTCAGCGCCGCATATTTTAATTGCGTCACCTGAGACTCGCGCAGCTGCAACCGTTGCCACCACAGCACAATAAGCCAGATCACAAACCCGAGCCACGCGGCGCGCGAAAAAGAAAAAAATAACGCGCCGGTCACGATCAGGGAAAAATAAATAATATTTTTTTTAACGCCGAGCGTGTGTTTGTTGTGAAGCAACCACCCAAACAACGCGGTTGCTGCAAGCGCGAGGCCACCAAAAATGTTTGGGTGCGGCTGGCCGCCGTACGCGCGCAAATACCGTTGGTCGCCGTATTCAACAATCGCCGAGCCGGCAGTTGCTGCTTTGTGAGCTGCAACACCGAGCAACGAACTCGCAAACGTGGCACCAGCAAACACTTGCAGCGCCGCGAGGAGTGCTTGCAACACCACGCTGATCAAACAGGCGGCGGCAAATGGAATGCGCGCGTGCGGATTTTGTCGCAAGACAAACGCAAGACCGACGAGCAGTGAAAAACCCACCAACCACTGGAGGGTGAGCACGCGATCACTTGAAACAGTCAATTGTGCAATACAAAGACCAACAGCAAGCTCGGCAATGATTATTTTTTTTGTTGACCATTCAATAAACCATGTGCGCACAGCCACGCGTTCGCTCCAGAGTGTGATGATAATCCACAATACAATTGCAATTTGCGAAATGAACAAGCTCACGACGCCAAAGTCCCACGCAACCCCGCCAATTTCCGGCGCGCGAAATATGAATCGTGTTTGCCAGGGGAGTAGAAAACCGACGAGTGGTGCAAGAATCGAAAATTTCATAGCGTTCCGAAAACACGATCGCGCAATTCA
>MFQD01000003.1:5385-6629 GCA_001782975.1 Candidatus Magasanikbacteria bacterium RIFCSPHIGHO2_02_FULL_50_9b | reverse complement strand
CATTTGCGTGCAGTTTAATCACCGTGTCACTCAACACCACTGCCGTTGACCCGCCGGTCGCGCATTTTTTGATCGAAGCAGACATGATCGCAAGCTGCTGCGTATGCACAAATGATTCAGGAAAAATTTGTGCGACATATTCAATCGCACACTGCGTTATTCGATGCACGACGCTCGCACGCACGCGAAATTCTGGTGCGGTGTGCGCACCATCAGCAAAAATTGGATGCGTGCCAAACAGTGGCATAAGCGAACGAAGCCAATAAAAAAAATACACATCACGATCGATCATGAGCGATGACAAATTGGTTTCGCATTCGTCAACAAAAAAACTTGCACATACCGGATCGCGCCGCGCCTCGCCCGGGCGCATGCGCAGGAGCGCAAGCATGCCCGTCACCCACCACCGACAACTCCACACCCGCCCGGCACGCGCGATAACGAGCAGATCAATGTCACTTTCTTCATGCACCATGTGGAGCGCCATTGAATTGCATATCGCAACTGCACGGACAAAGGGCAGCAACGAAATTATTTGAACGACGAATCTTGCTTTAAATATTTTTCGTTCATGAGCGCAATCATCATGTTGGCGTAGCTGGTGATCCGTGTGATTCTGCGACTGGCAATTGAGCACTTCTTTCGGGGAGAGGCCAGCAACCCCTCCAGAAGTGCTCAAATCGCCAGTTGTACCACCCACCAATCGAATACACATCGATACTTTTGATTGGAAACCACACGCGGCGTACAGGCGTGTAAGCGTATCAATCGTTTGCATAAAAATTTATGCGATCGCTGCTGTTGTAGCGACCGGAACAATCGCGTCCTTGACCACAATCGCGTCATCGCTAATTTCGATCACGGCGTCAGCGCCAATGAGCAACTCTTGCCCGGGCAACAAACCTTGCTTCACACAATATTGCAGGACGCGCCCTGAATCAACGTCAATGACCACGTCCTTTAATGAACCCAATTTTGAACCAGCCTGCGTGATCACCGTTCGGTTGTGTAGTTCATGTACCGCAAGAGGACGCATATATTAAACAGAAAGTTCATTTGATTTCGTAGTCGCCGCTTCTTCTTTGTCCAGCTGTCGGAAAATATACCACTGTTGCAGCACGGTGAGCAATGTTGAAAAAAACCAGTACACCGTTAAACCTGCGGGAAGCGTCCACCCGATGAACACGGTCAACAGCGGCATCATGTAGAGCATTTGCTTGTTCACTGCTGACATGATTTCTTCA
>MFQD01000003.1:0-5341 GCA_001782975.1 Candidatus Magasanikbacteria bacterium RIFCSPHIGHO2_02_FULL_50_9b | reverse complement strand
ACTTGTGCAAATCGAGAAATCCAAACGCAACTGCAGAGACGCGCTCTGGCACGGGCGTGAAGCTGTAGAGCAATGACGTGTCAACGGAATTTAAGCCATCACGCAACACCCAATAGAGCGCGAGTAAGATTGGCAATTGGAGCAACAACGGTAAACAAGAAGAAAAGGGATTCACTTTATTTTCCTTGTACATCTCCATGCTCGCCTGCGCAAAACCTTTCTGGTCGTCCTTAAACTTTTCTTTCAATTCGCGCAATTTCGGCTGCATGCGTTGTACCGCGCGCTGCGAACGAAACGCGCTGATTGAAAATGGATGCAGCACGAGCCGCAGAATGATCGTGATGATGACAATAGCAAGACCCATGTCGTTTCCCGGCATGAATGCAACGAGCGCAATGAGCAAGTTGTACAACGGTTTGTACAACAGTGCGTGAAAAAATGCACGCATAAAAGGTTCGATTTAATGATTAAGCAACTTCTTCTTCGGCAGTAACTTCCGGCGTTTGGGCAGCAAGCTCTTCTGAGGTGACACCCTCTGCTGTTTCAATATTTTCTTCTGGCGCAACTTCAGCTTCGGTTTGTTGTACGGTGATTGTCCAACCAGTCAATTTTGCCGCTAGACGAACGTTCTGTCCGCCCTTGCCAATCGCGAGTGAAAACTGATCTGCTGGCACGGTCACGACCGCAACCTTGCTTGCGTCGTCCAATTGAATACCGTCAACTTTTGCCGGTGACAATGAATTTGAAATAAATTGTTCCGCATTTTCGTTCCATTGAATGATGTCAACTTTTTCGCCGCCCAATTCAGAAATAATCGTTTGAATACGAGTGCCGCGTTGACCGATGCAGGCGCCAATCGGATCAACACCCTCTTCGCCGCTCCACACCGCAACTTTGCTGCGCGATCCGCCTTCGCGCGCGATCGCTTTAATTTCGACGGCATTGCTCTGAATTTCAGGAATTTCTTGCAAGAAAATTGTTCGCACAATATTTGGGTGTGAACGCGACACAATCACTTCCGGACCGCGATTGCCGAGCGAACATGACACCACGTACACTTTCACGCGGGCGCCCGGACGCAAAAATTCGCCGATAATCTGCTCTTCTGGTGGCAAGATTGAACTGAACCGACCAAAGTCGATGAGAAAATTACGTCCTTCGCGGCGTTGCACCGTGCCTTGCAAAATTTGACCAACCTTATCTTTGTATTCTTCGTAGATCATCAACCGTTCTGCTTCGCGCAATTTTTGAGTGATCACCTGCTTTGCAGTCATCGCTGCCATGCGACCAAAATCTGTGGTGATTTCAAGCGGAAGTTTTAATTCATCACCAATCGAAACGCCACCTTGCAATTTCTTTGCCTCGGTAATCATGATTTCTGTTTTCGGATTGAAACGCGGACGATCCGGATCTTCTGCAGGCGGTTCTTCCCCGCGTGCAAGCGCCTCGTCGCGTAATCTTGCTTCTTCTTCGTCGAGCCGCGTGATCTCTTCCATGTCTGCATCCGGCACAATGGTTTTAATATCCCACACTTTCATGCCACCGGTTTCAGCGTCAAAATCAACAAAAATATTCTGATTTTTATTTCCAAAATCCTTGCGAAACGCCGCCGCAAGCGCCTGCTGAATCGCATCGAGCACTGTTTCTGTTTTAATTCCTTTTTCGTCAGCGATTTGTTTCATCGCTTGCATGATCGGGCTGGACATAGGGTTTAAGAAAAAAATGAACTAGTCTGAAGACTAGTCTGAATATAGACTATCAAAGCGCCGCGTTTTTGTCAAACATCATGCGGCCCGTTGCAGATCTGTCGAAGGTTTTGGTGTTGAGACTTGGCCGTAGAATGTTTTGTCAGCTGCTGATTGTGCGTTATACTCCTGATCTATTCGAGCCTGATCCGCTGCCATCTGTGCTTGTTGGCCGGCCACAAGAACCTCTGGACTCACAATGATTGACGGCCGACGCAACGCAGCTGCGACGCGATCCCGCTGGGCAGTTCCGGTGAGTTGAGCGGCAACTGATTCACTGTTGGCAGCAGGCTTCTCAAACTGCTGTAACATCGCCTCCTGTTTCGCAATGCGCGCCGTAAGCCCGTCAATAGAAGACTGCATCGCAGCCCGTACTCCTTCGGGGGCCTTTGCAATGCGAGATGCGAGCGTGTCGCGCGTTGTGATCAACTTGCCCAGTTCCTGTTTCGACGCTTCAACAAGTTGACTGACATCAGAAATATTTTCTGGCTTCCCGCTTTTTTCAAAGTCTGGCATAGTGGTTAAAATTATAGCACGCTGCCGACGAGAGCACTATTTTTTAGACAGGCTTTCACAAATTCCTTAAACAACGGATGCGGCTGCATTGGCCGAGATTGAAATTCAGGATGAAATTGCACGCCAATAAAAAATGGATGCTTCGCGCGCGGCAATTCGATAATTTCAACAAGATTCAGTTCTGGATTCACGCCCGACAACACGAGACCATTTTTTTGCAGCACGTCGCGATAGGCATCATTCACCTCGTATCGATGGCGGTGGCGTTCGCTGATCAGTTCCTGACCGTATGCTTTTCGCGCAATGGTTCCTCGCGCGATTTTGCAGCGGTATGCGCCGAGCCGCATCGTGGCGCCATATTTTTTATGCGCAATTTTTTCCTGCTGACCGGGCATAAAATGAATGATCGGATCTGGCGTCTGCGGATCCACTTCGAGCGTGTGTGCTTTTTTGATGCCACACACATGCCGCGCAAATTCAATGACTGCCATTTGCAAACCAAAGCATAAACCAAAATACGGAATTTTATGTTCGCGCACATATTTGATCGCCGCAATGTTGCCTTCAAATCCGCGACCACCGAATCCGCCCGGTACCACCACGCCGTCGAACGTTGAGAGTTCACGCAACGCACGCGGATTTTTTTCATATTCCTCCGACGACAGCCACGTCAATTTTGCGCGCGCACCCTGCGCCCACGCTGCATGTTTCAACGCTTCAATGACAGAAATGTATGAATCGGCGAGTACGAAATCGCCATGCGCAAAATATTTTCCCACCACCGCAATTTTAATTTCGCGTTTCGGATTTTTTATCGTACGCACGAGTCGCCGCCACGCTTCAACGTGATTTACGCGGTGCCGCAAACCGAGTTTTTTGCACAACCGCTCTGCGCATTTTTGCGATTCGAGGATGAGTGGAATTTCGTAGATCGTCTCGACATCAGGCGCAGAAATGACATCTGCTGCTTCCACACCACAATTGGCACCGATTTTTTGTCGTCGCACACTGTCAACTACAATCTCTGCGCGACAGGCAATGAGGTCAGGCTGAATACCGGCGCTGTTTAAGGTGCGCACAGCATATTGCGTTGGCTTTGTTTTCATTTCGCCAATTTTGCTTGGTATCGGTAAATAGCTCACGAGTACTGTCGCCACATCGCGCGGCGCGCGCAACTTCATCATGCGCACTGCTTCGAGAAACAAAATATTTTGATATTCGCCGACCGTACCGCCGATTTCAATCAGCACAATATCAGCTTTTGCTTTTTTCCCCGCTGTCTCAATTCGACGCACCACTTCGTTTGGCACATCAGGTACAACTTCAACACATTTCCCTTTGTACCCCATCGCGCGCTCGCGCTCGATGACTGACAGATACACCCGACCAGTGGTCATGTAATTCACGCTCGTGATGTTCGTGTTTAAAAAACGTTCATAGTTGCCAATGTCCTGATCTGTTTCGTCGCCATCAACAGTCACAAATACCTCGCCGTGCTCAGTTGGGTTCATCGTGCCCGCATCAACATTAATGTATGGATCGATTTTCACCGCAGTGACGGTGAAACCTTTTGCTTTCAGCAGCGCGCCAATCGAAGACGTGATTGCACCCTTTCCCACACCTGACATGACACCGCCCGTGACAAAAATATATTTCATACAAAATTAAAAAAACCGGCTCCAAAGCCGGCCGCTCACGCGTGCGATGAATCCAATGCTGATCAATGCCTGAACAGTCTGCTGATTCATACTTGTGGAACAGCATACACCTTTGCATGAAAAAAATCCACTGTGCGTGGATTTTTTTGGTGGGCAGTACAGGGTTCGAACCTGTGACCTTTCGCATGTCGAGCGAACGCTCTAACCAACTGAGCTAACTGCCCGAGCGAGGAAGTAAATCGAACGCTCGCGTTCTGATTTATTTCCGAGCGAGGGCCGAAGCAACGAGCACGCATTGCGTGCGACGTTGCTAACTGCCCGAAGTGAGCAACGTGCATACTACTATAAAACAAAAAAACTCGCCAGTATACCTTTCAGGGCATGCGTGGCGAGTCGAGGCTGGTTGCGCCTCATCTTCTCGAACAAATCTTGTGCGTTCAATGCCCGTGGCCATGTCCGTTCCTGCGCCCTCGACGCGGCGGCGGCGGGAAAACGTTGACCCAACCGGGCGCGGCAGGCAGCGGGCGGTGCATGCGGTAGGCGATCGCGTAGTGAATCACCCAGATAAGATACCGCGCAGCCGTTACGAACAGATTGATCACAAACCGCAGTACGCGCGCCACGATCTGCTGCAACCAATGCACGACCACGGTCACGGCGCCTTGGGTCGCACTTTTCCAGAAGCCCAAAAACGGTTTGCCGACAAAGCTCGTGATAGGGAGCGCGCTCATGAACGCGAGAATGATGCCGAGCATCAGCCACATCACAATCACACTCATCGTCTTACCAAGGATCCAACCAATGTAGTCCACGATATCCTCCGTCTGTTTGGTGTGTGAACAAGAAATAATAACAGATATTTCAAAATTTGTCAACCATTTCAGGCTGACACAAAATTAAAGATTTTTATACCAAAAAACACGCGCGTTCCCCGTCTGCTCACGCGCTATGAGTAACAACAGATCAAATCGAATTCGTTCTGGCCGTACCGCGTGCTCTGATAAATAATAACGTGCCGCGCGGCGAACATGTAGTAGTTTCGAGGCCGGCAACACGGCGCGGTGATCCGGCGGTTCTCGAGCGCGCAATTTAACTTCGACAAAAACAACCGTGCCGTCAGCCGCTCGTGCAATGATATCAATCTCCCCACCTTGAACACAAAAATTGTTCAAAATGATTTTGTAACCAGCGCGTGTTAAAACTCTCCGCGCCGCCTCTTCCCCTCGATCCCCCCTTGCTCGCATACGTCTCTACTGCTGCAAATATTTTTCTTTTGTGTGGTACGCACGCGTTTCTTGTTCTAATTTTTCACGGCGATGCAGTGCGTAGCGACGCACGCGTATGATCCAAACGGCCGCACCAATGGCGAGAAACAAAAACCAATAGCGATACATGAAAACCGGAATGCGTTCATAACGCATG
>MFQD01000002.1:3969-5475 GCA_001782975.1 Candidatus Magasanikbacteria bacterium RIFCSPHIGHO2_02_FULL_50_9b | reverse complement strand
GAGAACAAGGTGTTCTATGTCTGGTTTGATGCGCCCATCGGGTATATTTCCATTACAGCGAATTTGAGGAAGGACTGGCGCGGGTGGTGGCAGAATCCCGAGGGCGTGAGGCTTTACCAGTTCATGGGCAAGGACAATGTGCCGTTCCATACTGTGGTTTTCCCCTCTACGCTCATGGGCACGAAGAAGAACTGGACGCTGCTTCATCATATTTCCACTACGGAATTCCTGAATTTCGAGGGCGGGAAGTTTTCGAAGTCAAAGGGAGTTGGTGTTTTCGGAAACGACGCAGTGGAATCAGGCATACCTGCAGACGTTTGGCGATACTATCTGCTCACCAACAGGCCTGAGAAGATGGACACTGATTTTACCTGGAAGGACTTTGGCGAGAAACTGAATAATGAGCTTCTGGCGAATATCGGGAATTTGGTGAACAGGACGCTGGTGTTTGCGCAGCGCGAGTTTGAGGGAAAGGTGCCTGACGGCAAGTTAAACGAACAGGACAGGGAGTTTGTGGCGTCCCAAAACAAAAAATTCGAAAAAATCACCGGGCTCCTCGAAAGAGTGCAGCTGAAGGATGCCCTTCACGCTGCAATGGAGGCGGGCAAGGATGCCAATGCGTATTTCCAGAGGAACGAGCCTTGGAAGACTGCGAAGAGCGACAGGGAAAGATGCGCTGCAGCAATTTACGTGCTTTTGCACCAGGTGAAGGACCTTGCCATTGTTCTGGAGCCGTTTGTGCCTTTCACCAGTGCTGCTATTTTCAGGCAGTTGTCTGCAAAGCAGGAGAAGTGGGACGGGATTGGCAAGCTGTCCTTGAAAGCCGGGCATGCACTTGGAAAGCCGGAGATACTCTTCAGGAAGGTTGAGGAAAAGGAGCTGAAAGCTCTTGCTGCGAAGTATTCGGGCAGGCAGGTGAAGCAGGAGATGAAGGAAGCCAGCGCGGGGGGAATTGACCCTGCTCTTCTGGACCTTGAGGTTGGGAAGATAATTTCTGTTGAAAAGCACCCGAATGCCGAGAAACTTTATGTGGAGCAGATAGAAATGGGCGGCAAGGAAGTGCGGCAGGTAATTTCTGGCCTTGTGCCATACTGCACGCAGGAGGAATTGCTGAACAGGCTTGTAATTATTGTGAAGAACCTGAAGCCTGCTGCCATCCGCAACAAGACATCGAATGGCATGCTGCTTGCCGTGGAGCATGAAGGGAAGCTTGAAGTGCTGTCTCCGAAAGATGCAGCGCCCGGCGACAAGGTGGAAATAGCGGGCGTGAAAAGGGAGAGCGGGCATGAAATTACGATTGAGCACTTCCTCACGGTGAAGATGGAAGTGAAGGATGGAATTGCATATGCGGACGGGAAGGAACTTAGGGTGAACGGGAAAACCGTAAGGACGGAGAAGGTGAAGGACGGGAAAGTAAGATAGGAAAGCGATGCCCCTATTTGGAGTAAAAGAGCATATTGGCAGCTTCAGCGAACTGCCCCCCCAGTATTGGCCCGAAAACGCGCA
>MFQD01000002.1:0-3902 GCA_001782975.1 Candidatus Magasanikbacteria bacterium RIFCSPHIGHO2_02_FULL_50_9b | reverse complement strand
CTGCGCAACAGCCGCCTCCGGGTCAGTGGAGTTCAGAAGGTTGTTTATTGCCGTATCTGTGATGCAGAATTCAATATTCGGGCCGGTTGCAACCCCTTTTGCAGCCGAGCTTATTTTTCCGCCGCTCACCGTAATTGCCGCCCCATACTTGATTTGGCTTGCGCCCAGGCCGGAAGCAGTGCATTTGCGCATATCCGTGCCGGGATTCACTACGTATACCTGGTACTGCCCGTCACTGATGAGTATGCTTGCCTGACCCGGGATTTTCGCCCCAACCGGGATTTTTGCAAGAAGGCTGTCGTAGAGAGAGAGGTAAGTGTAATCAATCGAGCCGGATCCATAACTGCTGTAAACCGTAACACGGACCACACCGGGTGATTTGCGGGGGACTGCTGCAGTGATCTGTGTTGGGCTGTTGACAGTGAATGATGCAAAAATTTCCCCAAACATTACAGAGGTGACAAAAGAAAGGCCGGTGCCGGTGATTGTGACATTCTGCCCGCCTGCTGCTGGTCCGCTGTTCGGGCTGATGCTTGTTATTATTGGGCTGGTTGCTGCCGGGCGGGTTGTTTGGTCGGTTGTTTTTGGGCCGGCAGTTGTTTTGTTGGCTGCTGTTTGGTTGGCTGCTGTTTGGTTAGCCGCGGTTGGGCTGGTCGTTGTTTTGTTGGTTGCTGGAGGGGGAGGCGCGGGAACGTACGTGGATGAATAAGTGTATATGTTTGGAGCAAATGCTGTTGCAGCATTGTTGGTGACTGCAACTGAAGCAGCCCCAGATGCATGAGGGGGTGTTGTCGCTGTTATCTGCGAGGTGCTGTTGACAGTGAATGTGGCGGTAGACCCCCCGATTGTGACGCTCGTTATCCCGATGAAGTTATTGCCTGTAATTGTGACCGTCTGGCCGCCTGATGTGGGACCGCTGATTGGGCTGATGCTATTTATTGTTGGCTGGGGAGATGTTGGAGGGGGAGATGGAGGAACGTACGATGATGTGTAATTGTAGATGTTTCTCGCTTCTGCAATTGCAATGACGGATGGAGAATATTCAATGGTAGCAATGACTGAAACAAGCCCGGATGCGTGGGGTGGCGTTGTTGCGGTTATCTGCGTGGGGCTGTCAACAGTGAATTGGACCGAAGTCCCTCCGATTGTGACCCTATTGACTCCAATGAAGCTGGTGCCTGTGATTATGACAGTCTGCCCTCCTGCCGTGGGGCCTGTGTTTGGCGAGATGTCCGATATTATAAGAGGGTCCGCAAACGATACTGAGACAGGGAGGGCGATAAGAATGAAGAGAACAAGACTGAGCATTTTCAGCGCTGGATGCAGACTCACAGTATGAACTTCAGTCCATAATTAATAAAGATTCCTTTGCAGGCGCATAAAGTAAAGCGCCCCCGTCGCGATTCGAACGCGAATCACCGGCTCCGGAGGCCAGCATTCTATCCGTTGAACTACGGGGGCGCAGTTCAAAATTTTCTAGCAGGTGCACTAATATAATTGGAATGCTCAGACTGCCATCTACTCTACTGCACTATTACCGTGCCAGCCATGAAGGGATGGATACCGCAGACATAGTTGAATGAACCTGCTTCATTGAAAGTATGTTCATAAGTTGCATCCTGTCTCAGAGAAGGGGAAGAAAAACCTAATGCGCTGATGGTGTGGACGGCTGCCTCTTTATTCACCCATTTCACCGTGTCACCCTTATGGATTGTGACCGTGCCCGGGCTGAATGCAAAGTCCTTGATGGTTACGGTTACAGTATTCCCTCCGTTTTCCTCTGGAGGAGGCTGGCTTGCGCAGCCGAAAAGCAGGAGAGATGCTGCAAGCAGCACGGCGAAAATTGCTGGGTTGCCTTCCATTTCACCACCCGAAATAGGCTCGCTGATGCAACTTTTATTAATATGCTAAGCATTGTTGAGCCATGGCGCTTTCGCAGCCGATGAAGGTACGGGCAATCCACTTCCTTCCTCTTGCCCTTGTGCTCATTCTCTTTGTGTTCTACGGGAATTTCGAAATCTCGTGGAGCATGGCTAACAAGATAGCCGCGCTTGTTGGCTTGGCGCTTGCTGCAATCACTTTCCTCCTTGGCCCGCTTGCCCGCTTCTGGCCCAATCTGTTCGCGAAATATATATCCCACAGGAAGTATCTGGGGCTGTTTGCTTTTGCTTTCATCGTGGTGCATGTCGCACTGTCGATTGTTTTCTACTACGACCTTTCGCTTGACAAAATGCTGTATGAGAACCCGAAGGTGCTGGGCTTCTATGCGGCATCCGTTGCATTCATCATCTTTTTCGTGATGTCCGTTACCTCCACGCAGAAGGCGTGCGGCATGTTGGGTTATCGGACGTGGAAGATGGTCCAGATGTGCGGGTATATTGCACTTGTGCTGTCGCTTGCGCACTTTTACATACTGGAGACGAAAGGCGAGAAGGGATTTTCCGTGAGGCCGCTCGGCTATGCCGTTTTTGCCCTCGGGCTGCTGGCGCTTGCTGCGAAAGTGATTGCGGTGCTGCGGCACCGCGCAAAGACCGCTTATGAGCAGCACGTGCAGCACGAGGCGGCGCACGCGCATGCGGTTTCCGGAAAGGAAGGGGTGCTGAAGGCGGCGGAGGAAGAGGGGGGCGGCAAATACTGCCCGCCTGGTTCTGGTTTCGGCTGATAGGTAGGGTTAATTAGGGTTCTGGGCATAGGTGCTTGGTTCAGCTAGACGGTGATTTCATTTGGTAAAGCAGATTGCAGACGCGGTTTGGGAGATGGAAATGGAGGGCGCCATGAGGGTGCCTGCCAGGATATTTGCCACGCCCAAGCTATTCGAGACAATGGGCAAGGACAGGACATTCGGGCAGCTGAGGAATGTCGCCTCGCTTCCTGGCATTGTAAAGCACGCCTGCCTGATGCCTGACGGGCACGAGGGCTACGGCTTTCCCATTGGCGGGGTTGCCGCATTTGACATGGATACCGGAGTGATTTCGCCCGGCGGCGTGGGCTATGACATCAACTGCGGCGTGCGGCTGATTGCAACGCAGCTTACCAAGGCGGAAGTGGAGGCGAAAAAGGGGCAGCTTGTGGACCTTCTTTTCAAGAATGTCCCATCGGGTGTCGGGGCGAAGGGGAAGCTGCGCGTTGAGCAGCGGGAGCTTGAGGATGCGATTGTGCGGGGCGTGGACTGGGCGATTGAGAGGGGATACGGAACGCAGCAGGACAAGGAAAAAACTGAGGAGAGCGGGAGGATGGAAGGTGCGGACCCGTCTGTTGTTTCGGAGAAGGCGAAGAAAAGGGGCCTGCCGCAGTTTGGCACTGTCGGCGCTGGCAATCATTTTATCGAGCTGCAAGTTGTGCAGCAGGTGCTCCTTCCGGATGTTGCGGAAAAGTTCGGCTTGAAGCAGGGGAATGTCGTGGTGATGGTGCACTGCGGAAGCAGGGGGTTCGGGCACCAGGTTTGCGATGATTCGCTGCGCGAGATGCTTGCGGCTGCAAGGAAATACAATATTGCGCTTCCCGACCCCGAGCTTTGCTGTGCCCCGATAAATTCGCCCGAGGCGGAAAAATACATCAAGGCAATGCGGTGCGCGGTGAACTATGCATTCAACAACAGGCACATCATGATGCACTGGGTGAGGGAAACGTTTGATGAAGTTTTCGGCAAGGGAACGGGCGAGCAGATGCCGCTTGTGTATGACGTTTGCCATAATATTGCGAAATTCGAGGAGCATGACATTGACGGGCAGAGAAAGAAAGTCTGCGTGCACAGGAAGGGAGCCACGCGCGCTTTTGCCCCGGGAAGGAGCGAACTGCCCGCTTATTACCGGGAGATTGGGCAGCCGGTGATGATACCGGGCAGCATGGGTACTGCGTCGTATGTGTTGGTCGGAAGGCAGGGCTCAATGGAAAACTCGTTC
>MFQD01000001.1:30213-30970 GCA_001782975.1 Candidatus Magasanikbacteria bacterium RIFCSPHIGHO2_02_FULL_50_9b | reverse complement strand
CGAAAAACGTGATTGTGATTCCGGGGCGGCTCATTAACATTGTTGTGTAGCAGCAAAAAAATATGCAAGGGGGGAAGGGGGTTCAATTTGTGTTCGCGTTGCCGCTCGCTGCGATTGCTTGCATTGCCGGAATTTTGCTTGCGCCAATTGTGCAGGTGCCGGTTGCGTTGAGCGCCACTGGTGTCGCGGTGACACTCATGTGGTTACACGTCCGTCCAACAATACTTGGCATCATCGTGTTCGCTCTGTGTGTCGGATTATTACGCGCCGGGATCACACCCGCGTCGGCGCGTTCATACGACGCCACGCAGCCATTTTCAAAAATTCGATATTTTTTAGACAGCCGACTTGAAAAAAATATAGCGCCACCAGCGCACGCACTTGCATCAGGAATTTTATTCGGCGGCTCCGCGCGTTTTACCAAAGAATGGAAAACAATTTTTCGGGAAACCGGAACCAGCCACATTGTTGCAGTGTCAGGTGCAAACCTTGTGTTGCTCATGCAATGGCTTGACCTCGCCATTCGTCGCGGCAACGTAAGCCGTCGCCGTAGATTCATCATTTGTATGATTGTTCTCGCACTGTACGCCGCAGTGACTGGCGCGAGCGCGAGTGTCGTGCGCGCTGCACTCATGGCGCTGCTCGCAGAACTCGCCCCAATCCTCGGACGCCCGGCGCACACCGTGCATCTGCTCGCCGCCGCTGCGCTCATCATGGTTTTAATCGAACCGCGCATCGCTGCAGACATTGGTTTTCA
>MFQD01000001.1:24662-30193 GCA_001782975.1 Candidatus Magasanikbacteria bacterium RIFCSPHIGHO2_02_FULL_50_9b | reverse complement strand
TTGTATTGCCGCTCCAACTCTATTATTTTCACCCCATGTCATTCAGCGCTCTCGCCGCCAATGTTGCAATTGCACCATTCATCCCGATCATTATGTGTACCGCGGCACTCCACACCGTCGTCGGTTCTGCAGTCACCGCACTCCCGGTGTCTGCAGCTGCAACCGCAGTGCTCGTCGCGCTCAAATGGTTTTCAGCATTGCCCGGCAGCTCCGGCGACGTCCACATTTCTGTTTGGACACTTTCAGCCGCCTACCTCATACTCGGCGCGTACGTCTGTCGTCGGCTGTACAAATCATGTATACTGCGTTCGTTATGAAGGCACTCAAGCTCACGGTACTCATCTGTTTTTTGATCATCCCGTTCAGCGTTGTTCGTGCTGAAGGACCGATTGATTCTGACAATGATGGTTTTCCTGATCAAGAGGAATTGTTTGCTGGTTTTGATCCTTTCAACGCTGATCAAACACCACTTAAAAAAACCATAAAAGTTTCAATTAAAGATCAACGCCTTCGCTACTACACTGGCGAATATTTGGTTAAAGAAATAAAAGTATCAACCGGTTTACCAAAATACCCAACACCGATCGGCGCATTTGCGATTGAGAAAAAAATTCCGGTTGTTTTGTATGCAGGCGAGGGTTATTATTATCCAAATACGAAATGGAACATGCGTTTTAAGTTTCATCCAAAAGGAAGCTACTACATCCACGGCGCGTATTGGCACAATGCGTTCGGCAAGCGCCGTAGTCACGGGTGTGTGAATGTTGCATATAAAGACATGGAAACGCTCTACGCATGGGCGCCAGCCGGTACACCAGTCATCATTGAAAAATAGTATACACACACTCTCGGTTTCACAATATGTCGCGGTTGTAAATGATCTCCTCGTGTCCGGAATGCCGCCGGGCACGTTTGAAATTGAGGGCGAAGTTTCGTCATACAGCGTTTCGGCAAATAAGTGGGTACGGTTTGATTTGAAAGACGGTGACGCGTTGGTCGGTTGTTTCGCCTCGGTGTGGCAACTCAATGAACAGATTGCAGATGGCATGAAAATTGCCGTCATCGGATATGGAAGCATCTATGCCCGATTTGGGAAATTCACGCTCAACATTCAGTCTGTTCGTTTGTCAGGTGAGGGAAGTTTAAAGCGCGCGTTTGAATTGTTGAAGAAAAAACTGGAAGTCGAGGGGCTCTTTGACAGTGCGCGCAAGCGAGCACTTCCGCAATTTCCGGCGCGTGTTGCGCTCGTAACTTCGCGCGATGCAGCCGCGTTCACTGATTTCTTGCGCGTGTCAAGCACACGGTGGCCGGCCGCAGAAATTTTTCATATGCATGTTGGTGTGCAAGGGGATGCGGCGGTTGCGGATGTGGTCAGCGCAATCACGTCTGTCGGCAGTCAGCCAGATCAGTTTGATCTTATGGTCGTCACGCGCGGCGGCGGATCACTTGAAGATCTGCATGTGTTTAACACTGAAGCAGTTGCGCGTGCCTGTTTCGCTTCGCGCATTCCGGTGGTGAGTGCGATTGGTCACGAACGTGATGTGACAATTCTTGATCTTGTCGCTGATGTTCGTGCGGCAACGCCGAGCAATGCTGCAGAAATTATTTTTCCGGATCAGGATGAAATCAAAGCGCTCATTCGACAAATGGCGATTACACAAACGCGCGCCGTTGATCGACGCATTGCGTACGAACGGGCGCGTACCGCACTCATCACGCGCGCGGCGGATCAATGGATTGGATCGCTCACACAAAAAACGCAGTTTGCGCGGCAGCGATTGGTGGCGCACGGCGAGCGGCTCACCCAGCGCGTCACGTCACGTCGTGAGTCAGTCGTGAGCGCGGTACGATTGCTGAAATCACTGCACCCGCAGGAAATTTTAAAGCGTGGTTATTCCTATACGCGTGCGGCTGACGGTGCTATTATTGGCACTGCTGCGGCGCTTCGCACCCGTAAACACGCAACGCAGGTGTATCACGACGGCGAAGTTACGATCGAAGCAACTATATGACAGACACGCGATGGAAATGGCTACTCGGCGCGATCGTTGCAATTCAGATCGCAGTTTTTTCGTTGTTTATCACTGACCCGTTCGTTGACGGGCGATTGCACATCAATTGGGGGCCGGCGTTTTGGTTGCTCAAAGCACAACACATGCATGAGGTGAATTTTTTTGAGGCGTATCTTGGTGTTGTTGCTGACACAAAAATTGTTGATGGCCGCACCGTTGCAGCCGGATGGTATTCGAGCCACCCACAATTCATCGCCATTCCGCTCTATGTGTGGACTGCGATTTTTGGTTTTGGCGAATGGGTTGTGCGTTCGCTCGCCGCGCTCGTGACTGTAGCGACGACGATCATTTTTTGGTTCGCGATGCGCGTGCGTCACACCCCAAAACAGGCAACGCTGTTTGCGGCAGCGTGGGCGTTCATGCCGCTGTACGTTGCGTTTGGCCGCAAACTGGATCAAGAGCCATTCGTCATGTTGTTTTTTGCGCTCGCGTGCCTCGGATATGAACGGTTTGCTTCGGGGAAAACACGTATGCCGTGGTTGTGGGGCGCTAGTATGCTGTTCATGGTGTGGTCAGACTGGTCGGGGTTTGTGATTGCTGGCTTATTACTCCTCGCGCACGCTGCACTCATGCGATATTGGAAGCCGGCGCGGCTCCTCGCGCTCTGGAATTTAATTGGCAGCGGCTGCGGTGCAGCGATCGTTGCGTTTCAGGCAATTTTGCCAAACGGCTCGCTCGCCGGTGCGATGACAGAAGCGCAAAATTTGTATGCCTATCGCGCTGGCACATCTGAAAAGTTTTTTTGGTACACGTGGGCGAAAAAACAACTGTCCTATTTTTGGCAAAACTATGTGTGGCTGTTTGGTTTTTTGAGCGCCACCATTTTTATCCGATCAGTGCTGATGAAAAAAAATCTTTTTACCGCGATTAAGACGCGCGGTTTTGAAATTGAACATCTGTTTGGCATCGCCGCAATTGCCTGTCTTGTCTACGCACTGCTCGTGCCACAGGCAACATCCATCCACATCTACTACCAATATTTTTACGGCCCCCTCGTCGCATGGGGTGGGCTGCTGTTTTTTGAATGGATGGAGCGATATGTCCACCGATACGCCATCAATGCGTTTGTACCGGCCACCATTTTCGGCATTGTTTTAGCGCTTGGTCTCTATCATGGCATCACAATTCTATCCGTTGATCGCATGGCCGGATGGGGATGGACCGGTGAAATTGGCCTCATGAAATACGTTGCAACACTGGACAAAAATAAACCGATCATTGCAATAACCGGCGGCGCAAATATCAATACGTGGTTTGATAATCCGAACATAACCTATTACGCGGGGCGCCACATTCAAACGATTGACTCTCCGGCTGGTGATTTCACCTACCCATATGTTATTATGGGAAATGAATATATCACCGAGCGCACGAATGAATTGAACAAGAAGGTTGCGAGCGACGAAGAATATCGAATTCTGCAGTGTTCACAGGCGCTGTGTCTGCTCGGTGTTGTCAAAAAATAATATGAGTGCAAAATCAGAAAAGCAGGATTCATTTGCCGCGCAATTTGCAGAGCTTGAGACCATCACGCAGTGGTTCGAGCGTGGCGATGTTTCGATTGAAGAAGCGTTGGAGAAATTTGAACGCGGCTTGAAACTCGCGGATGAGCTGCAAAAATATCTGCACGGCGTTGAACAGCGAGTGACGGAGATGAAGAAAAAATTTAATGTATAGTTTATGAAAAAAACTGTGGTTATTTCATTGGGTGGTTCGATGATTATTAACGGGAACGGGGTGCATACGGCATTCCTCAAAAAATTTCGGGCGATTATTCAGCGGGAGTCCAGAAATGGACTCTCATTTATTATTGTCTGCGGCGGTGGTAATACGACGCGTGCATATCAAGCGGCCGGCCGTATCTTGAAGTTTTCGAACGTCACATTGGATCGCATTGGGATTCGGGTGACACACGTCAATGCTGAATTTGTACGCACGCTCCTTGCCGGCATCCGCGGCGTCGAGGTTGTGGGCGGAGAAAAACCAGGACAGTCAACGGATGCAGTGTCAGTACGTCATGCAGTGGTGCATCGCGCCACGACGGTTATCAACATTTCATCAATCGCGTATGTGTATGATGCTGATCCGGCAAAAAATCCGGGCGCGAAAAAATTTGATCATCTCACTTGGAAACAATATCGCGCAATTATCGGTTCGCGTTGGACACCGGGCATGCACGCACCTTTTGATCCGATCGCCGCACGTCTCGCTCAAAAACACGGATTGACCGTTTCATTTATGAGCGGTGATGATTTAGGCGCGCTCTCGAAAATTTTACGGGGGAAAAAATGGGTTGGATCTCGAATCGCGCCCCAGCGAAGCTAGACTGGACAGGTTGAGTCAGTGGTGGTATCTTTGCCGAGATGCATTTTTCGGCCTCGCGGCCGACACTGGAGGGACCATGCACACGTATTCTGTCGACAATCCGTACTTTCGGTTTCCGTATGTCGTGGATCCGAATTCTTGTTTCGTCCCGGGTGATCCGGTGATGAAGCATCTCATTCTTGATCTCACCGTGGATTTCGCAAACCGCGTCATCCGTGGCGAGGCGGTGATCGATTTCAGCCAGCCGGGCACGATCAGGCTGGACTTCACCGGTGGAGCTGCAGAGTTCTTTCAGTTGGATCGTGGTGCTCGGCACTCGTTGGATTGCATTCAGCTGCACGACAAAGCGGGGTCGATCACTGGCTACGAGCTGAACGTTCCGGAAACTCGCCGTATCGGTGTCGAGTTTGTGACGGCTGCAGATGCAGCGGGTTTGCACTGGATGAGCGGTCATGAGACCGGTTCGAAGCAACCGATGCTCATTTCACAGAATCAGCCCATTGGTGCTCGTTCGTGGATCCCGTGCCAAGATACCCCACAGGTCAGGTTCACGTGGGAGGCGACGATCACTATTCCGGCTGCTGGCATGCACGCGCTCATGAGCGACGGCGCGAATAGTTGCAATCGGAGCAACACCTATGGCTCTCACACGGTCGATGTGTTCAAATACCGTCAGAGCAAACCGGTCTCCGCGTATCTCATCTGGTTGGCTGTTGGCCATTTTGGTTCGCAATCGGTTAACGGGGTGCGGTTGTTCGCAGAGATTGGAAAAGATCTGATGCGCTACATGAATGAGTTGTACGCGAGCAACACGGGCCGTTTGCTCGCGGTTGGCCGTGAGCTGTTCGGGGAGGCTGTGTGGAACGAGCACGCAGAGTTCGGAATTTTCATTCCGCCCACCTCATTTCCTTACGGCGGTATGGAAAATCCGGGTTGCGTCGTTATCCATCCATCTTCGATGGACGGATGTGGCAGCAGCGGATACATCATTGCACACGAATTGGCTCACACGTGGTTCGGCAACATGGTCACGTGCGCCACATGGCAAGATCTTTGGCTCAATGAAGCATGGGCAACGTGGGCGGAACTGCGGCTCGTCGAAGCGGTGTATGGGCCGGATGCGGCAGCAGCGCT
>MFQD01000001.1:22295-24654 GCA_001782975.1 Candidatus Magasanikbacteria bacterium RIFCSPHIGHO2_02_FULL_50_9b | reverse complement strand
CTGACAGTCATCCCGATGACGAGCTGCAGACGCTCGCATACCATGGCGGCGCGTCCGTGTTGTACTACATCGAGTCGCGTGTCGGTCGGCAGGCATTCCTTCGGTTTGCTCGTCGCTACTTGAAGCGGTTCCGCTTTCAAGCGCTCACGACCGCGCAGTTCGTCCAGTTCTTGCAGGATGAGTTCGGTGATGTCCTGCAGGGCACGTTGGTGGGCGATCAGGAGCTGGTATCGTTTCTTTCCAACAATCCGAAGTACGATTTGGATAAGCGCCATCAACCCCGGTTTCCGATTACGCAGGATGTCCAAGAGGTGACCAGCATGAAGCTGCCATCGCACCAGCAATGGAGTGAATGGTCTGCTGCGCATCGACTGCTCTATCTGCACGGTCTGCGTGACACGCTGTCGCAGCACGCGGTGCGGGTGTTGGACTTGGATCATTGCCACAACGACGAAGTGCGTGGCGCTCAGTTCGAGGTGTGGATTCGCGCATGTGCAAATCATGGCATCAACATCATGAACTATTACACGAACCTTCAGGAGCTGGGTCAGTATCTCAGTCGCATCGGTCGTCTCAAGATGGCGAAGCTGGTTTTCCGTGCGCTCATGTGCACTCCTGACGGCGCATCGCTTGCAGCTCGGATTTTCGAAGCTGCGGCGGAAACCATGTCGCCGCAGTGGAAGCGCGCAATTCACCAGATCGTGCACCCAACCTGATCGTGTGCTTGCAAACTGACAGCAACACCCGTTTCTCCAGCATGATAGAACTCTGTATCAGCTGGATTGAGGCGGGTGTTTTAATTATGTTTAAGACCATGAGAAAGCAACTGTGAGAGGAACTTGACGGATGAATACCAATCAGGTACACTACCGACACTTCCGTAGACAGCAGGTTCGGCCAAAAAAAGCCGCGTAAATCCTGCCGAGGTTGCCCAACTTTATTTTAGGTCGAGGGCCCACGCATTGTTTACGGTTGATAGCCGTAATTTTTTGTATGGCAAAAACAAAAGCACAGAAATCAACAGACCTGCAACGTCTGACCAACGCATTCAAAGCGTCGAAGGCAGCGGTGTTTGTTGACTACAAAGGTATCACGGTCAAAAATGTGAACCGATTACGCCGCAATGCGGAAAAAGCGAATGTTGAGTATATGGTTGCGAAAAAAACCTTGATCACGCTCGCCGCACGCGCAGCCGGACTCGAAATTGACGCAAAAAAAATGGACGGCAACATTGCCGTTGCATTTGGCAGCGATGAAGTCGGGGCAGCAAACGTGATCGCGACACTCGGTAAAGAAGTCGAGCAGATCAAAATTGTCGGTGGCACACTTGAAGGCAAGTTCATTGACGCGAACCAAGTGAAGGCGCTCGCCGCACTTCCAAGCAAACAAGAATTGCTCGCACAACTCGCGCGCGTTCTCAACGCACCGCGTGTTGGTTTGGTCACCACATTGTCCGGCATCACGCGCGGATTCGTGACCGCACTCTCGCAAGTTCAGCAGAAAAAAGCATAATAATTAATCCATATGTCAGACATCCCAACAAAATTCCAGTCACTTGTCGGTGAAATCGACAAGATGTCAGTTCTTGATCTTTCGGAACTCGTGAAAACACTCGAAGATCACTACGGCGTTTCAGCAGCAGCTCCAGCCATGATGATGGCAGGCCCAGCAGCAGGCGCCGCAGCTCCGGCAGAAGAAGAAAAAACAGAGTTTAACGTTGAACTCACCGAAGCAGGCGCAAACAAAATCGCGGTGATCAAAGTGGTGCGTGAAGTGACCGGCCTCGGTCTTGCAGAAGCAAAGGGCGTGGTTGATAGCGCTCCAAAGGTGGTCAAGGAAAACGTGCCAAAAGCAGAAGCAGAAGAAATGAAAAAGAAGATCGAAGAAGCAGGCGGCAAAGCAGTGCTGAAGTAAATTATTTCGCGAGATTAAATCTCATGACACGGCCGTCGCTGGAAATTCCGGTGACGGCCGTTTCGTTTTTATCAACGGCAATGCGCGTCATTGTTTTGTCATTTTCAAACACATATTGTTTCACGAGCGAACCGTCGCGGTCAGTCACGAGTACGCGGTGATTGCGCGTGTCGAGCAGATATACTCGACCACTTGCGCTTGTCAGCAATTGATCAGCATGTTCAAGATCTGGCACCGCACCGCTCACGCGATACGGTTGCAGTTTGCCCGCCGTATATTTCATGATGGCGCCAGCATCTGTGCGCAGCCACAGTGACGTGTCGACGGACAGCGCGACCACGCTCGTTGGTTTCCCTCCATCTTTAATCCAACGACTGCCATTCGCAAAGCCGCTACCCCCGCTCTCATAGCGATAGAGTTGGTGTGTTGCAGCGTTGAATGAATA
>MFQD01000001.1:0-22243 GCA_001782975.1 Candidatus Magasanikbacteria bacterium RIFCSPHIGHO2_02_FULL_50_9b | reverse complement strand
AAATAGAGCGCGCGTGCATTCGGGATTTCAGCGATTTTTTTTGCGCCGTCCTTGATCGAATACAGATCAGCGCCGGACAAAACAGCTACCTGTGCGTTAAACGCAACGACATCAGTCGCGGTCAGTGATTCAGTGCTGGCGACGGCCGACAGCGAGACGGCTGCAATGCGAAAAATTTTATTTCGTTTTTCAAACAGAGTGGCAGCCGTTGTTTCGCCGTCATCGCTCGTGCGTGCGCGTCTGGGAAGCGCAGCAAAAAATGTTTCTGCTTCTGCAAAAGCAGCACGAGCTGCCGGTTCGTTTTGATAGGTGAATAAATCATCAGCGGCGCGCAGTTTTTCATTGACCAGTTCGAGCTGTGCCGTTTCGGCTTGGCGTGCCGACGAATTTGAATTAACGAACGCAATAGAACCAATGGCAATGAGCGTGATGAGCAGTACACCGCTGGCACCCAGCAACACTTGTTTACGCCGCTGCGGCAACGCGCGGTAACGCGCAGAGAACTCAGATTTTTTTTCGCGTAGCGACAGTGCAAGCGGCTTTCGATGAGCAAATGCCTGCGTAATTGCTGCGGGTCGTTGTTTTTTTACAAATGAAATCAAGTACCGTATCCCGGTGCGCGTCAGTGCCGCGCCACTCATGATTCCTCGACGAGCTAATTGCAAGATGTTCGTGATAATTTTATCTTTTGGAATCATGAGCACGGGTGGCGCCAGAATAGTGGCCGTTGATTTTGTTTTGTTCATGAGGTCAGCCATGGAAATATCGGCTTTTTGCGTCGCTCCACGCGTGGCTGCACCCAAAGCTGCCGCTTCCTGTGCTTCGTCAAATGATCGAGCATGGCGGAGCCACACGCCGGCAAACGAATATTCAGATGACAATCCACTCAAGATACGTCCCATGTGCTCGTTTACTTCCTCGATAGATTTACCATCAGAAATTTTTGCCAAGCGATCGGCACTGAAAAATTCAATGACGCGTGGCGTGGCGAGCAGAAATCGGTCATCAACGCGCATCGAGCCATTCACCACATTTGAAAAAAGCTGTCCGGCCGGTTGCGCGCCCGCCTCCTGCTGCTCAACCAAATCCATCCACTGCCACACGTCATTTTTGCGATATAACAAAAGTGCTGCCGGCTGGCCATGAATTGCAAGATACAAATTTGAATGACACACCGCCGCAATCGCCACATGCACAGATTCGTGGGCATGCTGCTTCAAATACAGCGTGCTTTGCATGTTCAGCTGATTTAAAATTGTTTCAAAATGTGATTCAATGCTTGTCGGGACGCTTTTGTAATACCCTTCGATTGCGAATTCAATCCATGCACGAACCATCTGAATCGTTTTTGGTGTTGCATTGGAAAGTTCGGCGAGCGCAAAAAAATGACCGTGCGTCGACAGTTCGTTCGGCGCAGGTTGCGCAATTTCAAGCAAAACGTGCGACTTTGACTCGTCCCGCCCTTCTGCGATAAAGTGATGAACCCGAAGTTCGATGCGGTCGCTCATACATTGACCCCAAGGGTCTTGCAGATTATACTAAATCGCGGCAGTACCCACAATATCGCCAACCTTATGCTTGAACACCTTTTTGGTTCAAGAACCCGTGTGAAACTCTTGCGCATCTTTTTTCGAGAGCCGAGCAAGCGTTTTTTTGTGCGCGAATTAACGCGCTTGCTCGATGTCCAGATTAATGCGGTGCGGCGTGAGTTGCTCAATTTAACGCGTGCCGGCATCATCAGTGCGCTGACGGATGAGTCGTTGAATTCATTTGTTGAGGTGAGTGATGACCCGCATGAAACAAAACGAAAATATTATCGTCTGAATGAACAATCGGTATTGCATCCCGAACTGCAAGCGCTCCTGCTTAAATCGCATGTACTCGGTGAGCAATCATTGGTCACCGATTTTCTCAAAGCAGGGGACGTACAAGTGCTGTTGTTCACTGGTGTTTTTACCAACACAAAAGATGCGCCG
Source organism: Candidatus Magasanikbacteria bacterium RIFCSPHIGHO2_02_FULL_50_9b (assembly GCA_001782975.1). GTDB lineage: Bacteria > Patescibacteriota > Patescibacteriia > Magasanikbacterales > 2-02-FULL-50-9b > 2-02-FULL-50-9b. Next base: position 20,267 of record MFQD01000001.1, on the reverse strand, counting down.
ATTGACATCTTGGTTGTGGGAGACATTGAGGAGCGCACGGTTGCGGATATTATTTCTGAATTTGAACGCGAGCATGGCGCACAGATTCGATACACCGTGCTGGTGCCGCGCGACTATCTCGAGCGGCGGCAGCTGACAGACCGATTTTTATATTCCGTCCTCGATGCCCCGCATCAAATGGCGATTAATTCTATCAAACCACTATGACATGGTTGCTGATTGAGCCATTAGTTGAACGTGGCATGCGATTGCGACTCGTCTCAGAGAAATCAGTGTGGAAAAAAACTGTTGAGATCGCCGCTGGTGAAGATGTGGTGGTGGCAATTGACCGCATTTTGCGTGGGGTGCACGAGTGCACAGAAATTATCATTCGAACCAACATTGGTAGTTTTTCAGCAAGCCGGTCAGCGCTGGTTGCGGCATCTGTATTGAGTGCAACGCGCGGTATTCCGTACACCATGGTGAGCGCATCACTCGAAACTCCAGACGACGTTCGTCGGGCGCGCGCACACGCAACGACGAAAAAATTTTCGTACGCGCACCCACCGCACATCACCCTACCAAAAAATGACTAACTATTTGAAATATCGAATCTACGAAATATTGCCGGGCGCGCTCGTGTGGTCAGCGCTGCTCGCCGGATTTGTGTTGAGTTTTGTACAACCGCTGTGGGTTATTTTTTTTATTATCTTGTTTGATCTGTACTGGGTATTTCGCGTTGTGTATTTTATGTTTTATTTGGCGCTGTCATGGCGTTCATACCAGATGACGATTCGGACGCAGTGGATGAAAAAAGTTGAATCACTCGGTGCAAAAACCGATGAATATGTGCACTGCATTTTTTTACCCGTGTACAACGAGGACGAACAAGTTGTCCGTGCCACGCTCGAGGCGCTCATGCGATCAACGTTTCCATCGCAGCGCATGATTATTGTGCTTGCTGGCGAGGAGCGCCAGCGCGAACACTTCATGTCCTTTGCGCCTGCGTTGCAAAAAACGTTTGAACACTTTTTTTACTCATTCATTCTGACCGTTCATCCTGCCGGTCTTGTGGGCGAAATTCCAGGCAAGGGGTCAAATTTGCACCATGCGGGACACGAAGCGAAGCGCTGGCTCGACGGCCGACACATTTCCTATGAAAAAGTGATCGTATCTGCGTTTGACATTGACACGATTGTGCATCCGGAATATTTTGCCTGCCTCACCTACCTCTACGGGAACCATCCGAATCCAACACACGCCTCGTTTCAACCGGTCGCGCTCTATAATAACAACATTTGGGAATCAGCCGCGCCGTTGCGCATCATGGCGTTTGGCACCACGTTCTACATGCTGTTCGCATTCGCGCGTCCAGAGTTGCTCGTCACATTTTCATCCCACAGCATGAGTTTTAAGGCACTGGTGGACGTTGGATTTTGGCAAAAAAATATTGTGAGCGAAGACTCGCGCATTTTTTTTCAGTGCTGGCTTCACTATGGCGGTGACTACCACGTTGTGCCAATGTATCTTCCGGTTTCAATGGACACAGTGAGCGATCCAGTATTTAAAAAAAGTTTGGTAAATTTATACAAGCAACAACGGCGGTGGGCATGGGGCGTTGAACACATTCCGTTTCTGCTCTGGCATTTGCCACGTCATCCGGAGATTTCATTTTTTAAACGACTCCATCGTTTGTGGAGTCAGTGGGAAGGAAAATTTTCATGGTGCACCACGTCAATTTTTATCATTATTTTTGGTCGGCTTCCGCTTATCGTTGCGGGCGACGAGGTGCGGGCGACCGTACTGTTTCAAAATACGCCGCACATTTTGGAATGGCTTCTCGTCGTATCCATGGGCGGTTTGGTGGTGAGTATGATATTGTCCATGCGGTTGCTGCCGCGTCCGCCGCAGGCGGCGAGCAGATTTGCATGGGGCTACATGGTTCTGCAATGGATTCTCGTGCCGATCTCGCTCATATTTTTTTCAGCCTTGCCCGCGATTGACGCAACGACGCGTCTGATGTTCGGACGCTACCTTGGATTTAATGTTTCACAAAAAAAGCGCGCGGCGCATCACGCGACGACGCAACTGTCAACACCACTATGACAAACAGGCGCGCCTACTTCATCGGAGCAAGTGTAATGATCACCATTGTTTTAATCGGATTTTTCGCGCTCGTCGGCATTGCTCGATCGCGATATCAAACGGCGGTCACGAAATCAACAACTGAGTCATCGTCATTTGCCGCTGCTACTGCCGGCGTCATTCCAACGCTTCTTGGATTTGATTCGCCGCGCACGATCTTACTTCTTTTTTTAAACAACACCGAAATTCGTCCGGGCGGCGGATTTATCGGTTCGTATGGCGTCGTGACACTTGACCGCGGTGTCGTCACCTCACTGTTCACGGACGGTACTGAAAATTTAGACCGCGGCACGCCCGCAACATATGTTATCGAACCGCCGCAGCCAATTAAAAATTATTTAATCAGCCGGTGGTTTTTTCGCGATGCAAATTGGTCGCCGGATTTCGCAGAGTCATCAAAAAAAGCGCTTGAGTTTTATGCAGCAGAGGGTGGGCAAGATGCGGCGAAGATCACGACGGTGATTGGCGTCACGCCCGATGTGGTCGAAACATTGTTGACCTACACCGGACCGATCACGGCGCGCGGAAAAACATTTACCGCAGAAAATATTACTGATTTGCTTGAACATACCGTTGAAATTGATTTTTTACAAAAGGGCATTAAAAAAGAAGAGCGCAAGGATGTGATTGGTGACATTGCAGATGAAATTGTGCGGCGCACGACACATCTTTCACCGACGAAATGGCCAAAAATTTTGCGCGATTTTGATCGGTTGATTGCCGAGCGTCATCTCATCGTATTTGATCGCGATCCAAAAATTGCGGCGCAACTTGATGAGATTGGATGGTCGGGGCGCATGCATGCGGGGACGCCGGACAAATTCATGTTTGTTGATGCAAATTTAGCAGCGCTCAAAACTGATCGTGTCATGCGGCGATCGGTTACGCACGAAATTTTTCGCGATGCCGCCACAAACGAATGGCGCGCGCGGGTGAGTCTCACATACAAAAATACCGGTTCGTTTGATTGGCGCACCACACGCTACAACACCTACACCCGATTCTATTTTCCAGCCGGCACACGATTCATTTACGGCGACGGCTCGCAAAAAAGTTTTAAAAATCCTGAACCTGCACCATGGGATGTTGGTGAGGAGTTAGGCCACACGAGCATCGGATCTTTTTTTGTGATTGAGCCGGGCACGTCGGAGACTGTCACGGTCACTGTTGCGCTGGCGCCACACGTGGTGGCTGCGATCGAGCAGGGGAAGTATGGGCTGTATGTGCAAAAGCAGCTCGGTACACACGGATTTGAGTTGACGACTCAGCATAATTTTGGTACAAGCAAGGTACAGAATTGGACAGGAATGATCACTCAAGACAGGCAGTTTTAGACTTCAGGTATGATAATGACGCCGAAAATCGGGATTGATTTGGGAACGACGAATGTGCTCGTGTATGTGCCGCGCCGCGGTATTGTTATTAACGAACCGTCAGTTGTTGCAATTTCAAAAGCAGACAAAAAAGTGCTTGCGGTGGGCAAAGAAGCCAAAGACATGCTCGGTCGCACGCCGGATACGATCGTTGCGCTGCGTCCACTCAAAGATGGCGTCATTGCAGATTATCGCGTGACCGAAGCAATGCTTCGCTATTTCATTAATAAGGCGCTCGGCGGCATTCGATTGTTTCGTCCAGAAGTCATGGTGTCCGTGCCCGGTGGCATTACGTCAACCGAACGTCGTGCCGTGATTGATGCGACGCTTGCGGCTGGTGCAAAGGCCGCCTATATTATTAAAGAGCCGATTGTCGCGGCGATTGGTGCGGAAATTCCGATTGGTTCAGCGAGCGGCAACATGATCGTAAATATTGGTGGTGGCACATCTGAAATTGCCGTCATTTCATTGGGCGGTATTGTGTCGAGCGGCAGTGTGCGCATTGGTGGCAACAAATTTGACGCCGCGATCGCAGAATTTATTCGTCGTAAGTATGGATTGGCAATTGGTGAGCGCACAGCTGAAGAAATCAAAATTGAAGTTGGATCAGCGATGTACCTTGAAACAAAATTATCAATCGAAATTCGCGGGCGTGATATGATCACCGGTTTGCCGCGCCTCATCAGCGTGACGAGCGATGATGTGACGGACGCGATTCAGCATGAACTTGAAGGATTGCTGCAAGCGGTGAAGGATGTGTTGTATAAAACACCGCCAGAATTGTCTGCAGATGTCATTGAAAAGGGGATGGTGTTGTCAGGCGGTACAAGTTCGTTGCGTAATATCGACGTGCTGTTGACCGAAAGCACGGGCGTACCGGCGCGTGTGGCGGAGGATCCGCTTCTGTGTGTGGTGAAAGGAACAGGAATTGCGTTGGAAAATTTGGATGCATACAAGCGCAGCATTTTGGCGACTCGCTGAGCATATGCAAATTCACATTGATGCATCACGCGCGCTTAATCCGCAGCCGACAGGCGTCAATGTGTATGCGCAGGAGATCATCGAACATCTCGTTGCTGAGTTGCGTGGAGACGATGAAATGATTTTATATGCGCCGCAGTGGTTGGAGTCGCGCGTCGGCGTTGTATTTCCGGAATTGGGCGGCCGGGTTACCTGGAAATTTTTGAAGTGGCCGCCGAAATTTTTATGGACACAGGTGTGCCTCGGGTGGGCGTGGCTCTGCGCGTCACGTCGTGATCGAGACGCTGTTTTTTTTGCGCCGGCACACGTGGCGCCACTGGTGTCACCTCGCAACCTGGTGGTGACGATCCATGATCTTGCCTTCGAACTATTACCTGATGCGTTTTCATGGCACGAGCGTATTTTTGCACGATTGTTGACACGGATGAATGCTGCCGCAGCGCGCGCAATCATCGTGCCATCAGAAGAAACAAAAATACAACTCATCACGCGATATAATAGTAAGGCGGAAAAAATTTTCGTCACGCTCTATGCCTTACCGCGCGGCGTCAGTGCTCCTGCCACAGACGCTGATGCGGCGGCGGTAAAACAAAAATTTAATGTAAGTCGGCCATTTGTGTTGTTTGTTGGTCGCATCGAATTTAAAAAAGGATGTGATATTTTGGTGCGTGCATTTGAGGCCGTGCGCGCGCGTGGCACGGACGTTGATCTGGTGCTGGTTGGCAAACCCGGGACTGGTTACGACCCCATCAAAAATCAGATCACCGTATCGCCAGAAAAAAATCGAATTCACGAACTTGGGTTTGTGACGAACGATGATGTTGCCGCACTCTATCGCGCGGCGAGCGTTTTTGCTTTGCCAACGCGCTATGAGGGTTTTGGATTTATTTTTTTGGAAGCAATGCATCACGGCGTTCCGGTGGTGGGAATGGCGACCGGTTCTGTTCCGGAAGTTGCGGGTGACGCAGCGTTACTCGCAAGAACAGAAATTGAATTTCAAGAATCACTGATAACCGCTGTAGCCGACATCACACTTCGCCAAGAGCTCATTCAGCGTGGATTTGCGCGGGTGAAGAATTTTGATTGGAAGCGCGCTGCGAAATTAACCATGACAATTTTATGTGGCAGGTATGAGCAATGAAATAATCGGCCACGAAAAAATCAGCCACTATTTATTCAGCATGACGGCTGACCAATTTCCGCACGCGCTGTTGATTACCGGCATGTCTGGTGTTGGAAAAACAACACTCGCACTTCATGCGGCGAGCCGTCTGCTCGCGTGTGCACCAGAGCTGGTTGAAACACATTCGCGGATTATTCGCCTGACCGCAGGCTATGATCCAAAAACTGGCGCGCCACGCGCGGCGATCCCCGTTGCGGCGGTTCGCGATTTGCGAACATTTTTTAACATCACGCATCAAGAACCGCTCGTGATTCTGATTGAGCGCGCCGAAGAATTGCAACAAGAATCGGGGAATGCGCTGCTCAAAATTATGGAAGAGCCGACGCGGCAGTTATATTTTATGATTCTTGCGCAAAGCGATGACAGTGTGTTGCAAACGATTCGTTCGCGATGCGCTACCGTGCGTTTGTCGCCGGTGCCGACGCAAATACTCGCTCGAGCGCTTGAAAAAATTACGGCAGATCGCGGCGCGATTCCGCAGGCGCTTGAAATCGCCGAAGGAAGGCCGGGTGTTGCAATTCGCTATTTGAATGATGCGGCGTTTCATGAGCGCGTTGTTTCCGAGCGCATGCGGTTTGGCGAGTTGCGCGCCGCGCGGACGTTTGCGAGTGCGGAAAAAATCATTGCGGATTTGTTTGCAAAAAAAGATCGTCACATCGAAGCGCGTCAAGAGCTTGCCGAAATGCTCGGGTGGTGGTTGACGTGGTTGCGCCGCGACGCGCCACAGCATCCGGCGATCGCGCAAATCGCCCGCACCATTCCACTGCTATTTGAAAATATGCATCCCCGACTTTTGATGGAACGAGTTGTGATTGAGCTCATCGCATGATATACTCAGCGCACATTTTTCGTCACAAAATTATGAAAAAAACTTTGTATCAATCACTCATTGGTGCTGCGGCGCTTGTGCTGCTCGGCGCCGGTTGTGGGGGGAGCGCTGCGTCAACAGGGCCAGACGGCGGTATTTTTAAATCAGTGGACGCGGGAACAACGTGGGTTTCGAAGAGCCGCTTGTTAACCGTTGGGACGCCTGCGTCTTTTGCCCCGACTGACGTTACTACCGTTGTTGTCGATCCAAAAGATCCAAAGGCGATGTGGGTTGGCACAAGCGCGAATGGAATTTTTTACACGTTTGACGGCGGCGAAGGATGGCTGATTGCGAAAAATTTTGCACCAGCAGAATTGATGCTCACTGAATCGATTGTCAATGGGCTTGCCGTTGATCCGGAAAATAGTTGTGTGGTGTACGCGACGATTACAGCGCCAACAACGAAAAGTTATTTGATTCGCACCGTGAACTGCGGTCGGTCATGGGGTGTACTCTACGCGTTTAATGAACTCAAAGAAGAACAGTTGCGTGCCGTTGCGGTGAATCCGTCAAATCCAAAGCAGCTTTTTTTGGGTGATACGGCAGGAGACGTGTTTCGTAGTGACAACGCGGGTGCGTCATGGAAAAAAGTGGTACGTTTCGAGGATCGTGCCATTCGCACGATCGCCATTCACAAAAATGGAAATGTATTTGTCGGTACCGCGCGCGGCGGTTTGCGCATGAGCTATGATGCTGGTGAAAATTGGCAGCAAGCTGAATTAAAACAGTTTGCCGGAGCCGAAGAAGTGTATGCGATTGCGTTTGCACCGGCAAATCCGACCCGCTTGCTCATTGGGACAAAATATGGTATTTTGCGCAGCGATGATCTGGGTAAAACGTGGACTGCCTACGAGCTGTTGACCGCGCCAATAGAGACCCAAATTCTGTCCGTAGCCGTGAATCCGAAGAATTCAAACCGAATTTTTTACGGAACGCCGTCCGGTTTTTACCGCACGGAAGATGACGGAAAAACATGGACAACGAAGCGCATGCCGACCACCCGAGTGCCAAAAAACATTCTCGTTGATGTGCAAAAAGGAGCTGATGGCGCTGCCGTTGAGTTGCTCTGGGTTGGAATGTGGCGTCCACCGCAAAAATAAAAATAATTACTGCTATGTATCTTGAGACCGCACAGGAAGAATTGTTGAAATCGATTGAATTTTTTCGCAGCGAATTGTCGCAATTAAGAACGGGACGCGCGTCGCCAGCGTTGGTTGAAAATATTATGATTGAGGCGTATGGCTCGCCGATGGCTGTAAAAGGACTCGCATCAATCAGCGTGACGGATGCAAAATCGCTCGCAATTGAACCGTGGGACAAGACATTGATGAAGGCGGTGGAAGATGGAATTCGGAATTGCGGTTTGGGAATTAATCCCGTGAATGATGGCAAGGTGATTCGCATTAACATGCCGGCAATGACCGAAGAAAATCGCCGAAATTTGGTGAAAATAGTGGGGCAAAAAGGTGAAGACGCGCGCATTCGTATTCGACAGACGCGTGAAGAAATTCGATCAATGATTATCAAAGCCGAAGAAGACGGCGAGCTGCCGGAAGATCAGAAATTTGCGGACATGGAAGCGCTTGATCAATTGTCGAAAGATTTTAATGATCGCGTCAAGGATATTGCGGCAGAAAAAGAAGAGGAGATCATGAAAATTTAGTTTTGTAGCTATGTCAAACGTGTCGCGTGGACCAGAATTGATGGAAAAACTGGTGTCGCTGTGCAAGCGGCGTGGATTTGTTTTTCCCGGCTCAGAAATTTACGGCGGATTGGCAAATTCATGGGACTACGGCCCTCTTGGCGTTGAGTTGAAAAATAACATCAAGATGATGTGGTGGAAGATGTTTGTTTCGCGCCGCTCAGATATGGTGGCGATTGACGCGGCTTTGCTCATGAATCCAAAAGTGTGGGAGGCGAGCGGACACGTGGCAACATTCAGCGATCCGTTGGTGGAATGCAAAGCATGTCACGCACGGCTGCGCGCGGATCAGTTGGAAGGCGTCTGTCCAACATGCGGCAAAAAAGAATTTACCGAAGCGCGTGCCTTTAATTTGATGCTGCGCACGTGGCTTGGCCCGACGCAAGATGATGCGGCCGTGGTGTACCTGCGTCCGGAAACAGCACAAGCAATGTTTGTGGATTTTAAAAATGTTTTGGAAACCACGCGTCGCCGACTGCCGTTTGGCGTGGCGCAAATCGGCAAGGCGTTTCGCAATGAAATTACGCCGGGGAATTTTATTTTTCGGCAGCGTGAATTTGAACAGATGGAAATTGAATATTTCATTCGTGAAGAAGAATGGGAAGCGCATTTTGAGCATTGGCTCGGCGAAATGAAAAAATGGGTTGCATTGCTCGGCGTCAAACCAGAGCGTCTGCATTACGTTGACATTCCCGACGAAGATCGCGCGTTTTATTCCAAGCGAACGGTGGATGTTGAATATGATTATCCGTTTGGCCAAAAAGAATTGTATGGTTTGGCGTATCGCACGAACTATGATTTGGGGAAGCACGAAGAACATTCTGGCGCGGAATTAAAATACACGAATCCGGATGATCAGAAAGAAAAATTTGTTCCGCATGTGATTGAACCTTCTTTTGGCGTTGACCGTTCGCTGTTAGTGGCGCTGCTCGAGGCGTATGATGAGGATGAGGTAGACGGCGAATCGCGTGTGGTGATGCGATTTCCGTATTGGATGGCGCCAGTCAAAGTTGCGGTGCTGCCGTTGTCAAAAAAATCAGAGTTATCGGAGCCAGCACAAAAGTTGGCACAACAGTTGCGTGAGGCGGATTTTGCCGTTGAATACGATGAAACACAATCCATTGGCAAGCGCTACCGCCGCCAAGATGAAATTGGCACGCCATTTTGTGTGACGTTTGATTTTGATTCGTTGACAGATGGTGCGGTGACGGTGCGGGATCGCGACACGATGGCGCAGGTGCGTGTGCCGCTTGATAAACTCGTGACAGAAATCAAACAGCGGTTAGCTTAAAAATATGCCCACCGTTGAACAATATAAACTCAGCAATGGCACGCGCGTCATCATCGCGCCGAGCCACGATACCAAGGCGGTGACGTGCCTCGCGTATTTTGGCGTTGGATCGCGCTATGAGCCAACAGAATTGTGGGGTGGCTCACATTTTTTGGAGCACATGATGTTCAAGGGAACAGAAAAACGGCCGACCACCGAAGATTTGTCAAAACAATTGGATGCTGTTGGCGCTGATTACAATGCATTTACGAGCAAGGATCATACGGCGTACTACATTAAGATTGATGCGCGGCATACCGAATTGGCGCTCGATCTGTTGTCTGACATGTTGTATAACAGTAAATTTGATTCACAAGAATTTGAGCGTGAGCGTGGTGTGATTGTCGAAGAGTTGAACATGTACGAAGATAATCCGTCGATGAAAGTGGAGGAACTTTTTGAAGAACATTTGTTTGCCGGCAACTCGCTCGGGTGGCGGATTGGGGGACCGACGGAGAACATCAAAAAAATGGACCTTAAAAAATTGATCAGTTACAAAAAAAAGTTTTATGCGCCGGAGCACCTCGTGCTCGTATTGTCGGGCAAGATCGGGCCGCAGACACGCGCGCTGATCAAACAATATTTTGGCGCAGAAAAAAAGCACGGCATTACACAAATGACATATAAAAAATTTTCATGGGGCTCGGCACGACGTGCGGCAGCGGCGCCAGTCAAAATCATGCACAAGCAAACAGATCAGATGCACATGGTGCTCGGGTTTCCGGCGTGCAATTACGACGATCCGCGCAATGCGGCGTTGCTTTTGCTGCATGTGATTCTGGGTGGCTCGATGAGTTCCCGTTTGTTTATCGGCATTCGCGAGCGTCGCGGGTTGTGCTACGTCATTCGTACCGGAGTGACCAATTATGGTGACGCCGGCGCGTTCACCATCACGTCGGGACTTGATAAATCGCGTTTGAATGAGGCGATGACCGTCATGTATGAAGAGTTGCAAAAATTATTGAAGCATGGGGTGACCGCAGAAGAAGTGCGCATGGCTAAAGATCATTTGGCAGGCAAAATGGTTTTGCAATTTGAAGATTCGGCGCGCGTTGCGGATTATTACGGTCAGCAAAAGTTGTTGATGAAAAAAGTTGAGACGCCTGAAGAAAAATTTAAGCGCATCATGCGGCAATCAGTTGCGGACGTGAATCGGATCGCGCGTGAGGTGCTGGTGTTCAAACACGCGAAAATGGGAGTGATCGGACCGTACAAGGATGCAAAAGAATTTTTAAAGGCGGCAAAATTGCCGTGGCTTGTATGAAGCGATATATTGTTGCGAATTGGAAATTATATCTGTCAGTCGCCAAGAGCGTGCAGCTTGCACAACAGTTGGTTCGATTCGAGCGAGCTCAAAAAATTGGGCGCGATGTTGAAGTGATTCTTGCGCCGTCGATGTTGGCGCTGTCCGCGGTTGCGCTGGTGCTCAAGCAGGCGCGATCAAAAATAAAAATTGCTGCACAAGATTGCTGGATTGCGGATGAGGGCGCATTCACGGGTGCGACATCGCCGCGCGAATTGCGTCGAGCCGGCGCGTCTTTTGTTCTGATTGGACATTCAGAGCGACGACAACATGGTGGCGAAGATGATGCCTTGCTTGCAAAAAAAGTTGCGGCTGCGCGCGCAGCTGGTTTAAAAATTATTTTTTGTGTGGGCGAAACAAAGGAAGAGCGCAATGCGGGGCGCGCACACAGTATCGTGCGTGGGCAGGTGCGTGGCGTGAAATCCGAGATCGATCTGCTCGCATATGAACCGCGATGGGCGATTGGTACCGGATTGCCGATTGAGCCGCATGAGGCAGCACAGATGCATGAGGTGCTGGCAAAAGAAGCTGGCAATGACGTGCCGATTTGTTATGGCGGCTCGGTTTCTGAAAAAAATGTGGCGCAATTTTTGTCGCTGCCGCATACGAACGGCGTGCTGATCGGTACGGCGTCGTCGACGTACGCATCATTGACCGCAATCATTTCCAACGCGCGCAAATTAAGTGAGCGTTCATTGGTATGATGACATTGTTGCTGTGGGTTGTGTTATTTCTCTTGTGCATTGCATTGATTGCAGGAATTTTCGTGCGTCATTTTGACCAGCTCGCTGCTTTTAATATTGGCTCAGTGCCGGAGATTCAGGAAAAATCAACGAAGCAACAGATTGTCAGTAAACGTATTTTACGCACGATGCGTGAGCGGTCCACGCGTGTGGCCGAGCGCCTCGCGCCGATAGCGCGTTTGTGGATGCGCGTGCAACTCGCATTTCGCAATTTTGCAAATCAGACCGCTGATCAATATCGACATCTTGAGTGGAAAAAACAGTGGCAGAAATGGATGACGCGGAGCCGACATGAGCGGCGTGCGCATTTGTTAAAACTTTTGGAAGAATCTGACGAGTTACGACGGGGCGGTGAATATGCTGACGCAGAGAAACGATACGTTGACATTATTTCATTGGATCCGAAAAATGTGAATGCGTATTTGGGGCTTGCTAAGGCGTATTATTTAGATGAACGCTGGAAAGATGGCGAGGAAACGGCGCGCCACATCATCGAAACGTTGGATCCAGCGTCTGAGTTGGGATGGGCGTTTTTGGGACGGCATTTGAAACAGCAGGGGAAGTATGTTGAAGCCGCAGCGGCGTTCAAGCAGGCGCTCGCCATTAATCCAAACATGGCAAAGCGGTGGATTGATTTGGGCGAGTGTTTGCGTGAGGGTGGTGGTTTGGCAGAGGCGATTGTGGCATATCGAACGGCGGCTGAGCACGAGCCAAATAATCCGCGCGTGCTTGACCTTTTGCTGGAAATTAGTATACTATCAGGCGACAAACGTCTCGCGCGCGAAGCGTTTATCAAACTGCAGGCAGCAAACCCCGAAAACCAAAAGTTGGGGGATTGGGAGGCGAAAATTCGGGAGATGTGATAGAATGGGCGCTCGCTTGTCATTCCGTTTGCCGTTGTAGCAACTTCGTACCCTTCGGGTACTCGTGGCTACCGACTCCGTTCGAAAGAAATTTTGAACGCAAGCGTTCCAATTTCTTTCTCACTACGCCGTTGTAGCTCAGTTGGTAGAGCAACTCCATGGTAAGGAGTAGGTCACCGGTTCAAATCCGGTCAACGGCTCCAGTTTTTTCCACGGCATTTGTTCGAGCACACTTCACGCACTACGGGCGCGTTCGCTCGTCCTCGCCTTCGCTCGCGAACGCAGCGAAGCTGCGTGCTCGCTCGGTCTGCGGGTCTCGCACAAATGCCGTGAAAAAACAGAGTTTAATGTTAATGATAGTAAGGAGTGAGTTAGTGCTTTTTGTGAAGCCCACAGCCAAGCGAGTGTCCGGCTATGCCGGACATATGAGCGCTGGCGAGGACGAACGAGGACGCATATGGCGGTCGAAGTGTGTTCACAAAAAGCACTAACTCACGAACAGACGGGTGGATAGTGAAGCGGTCAAACACGGCAGACTGTAAATCTGTTGGCTTTCGCCTTCGAAGGTTCGAATCCTTCTCCACCCATATAAAAAATCCTCCCACTACGGGGAGGATTTTTTATATGGGACGAAGGAAAGGAATTGACAAAAAGAACTGATCACGATATTATTTCGGTCACTCTACAACTATGGAACACGGTGACGTACTATTGCGTTTTAATGCGGTCACATTTGAATATGTGGAGGATCGACCGCTTCTGGAAGATGCGTGTTTTGGTGTACGCGAGCGAGCGAAGGTGACAATTATGGGACAAAATGGAGGAGGCAAGAGTACCATTTTTAAATTAATCACCGGTGAGCTGCAGCCAAAAACAGGAACAGTGAATGTGCGGGCCGGTGCGCGGGTTGCAATCGCCCAGCAGGTGATGCCCACCGAAGCGATGGATAAAAGCGTGACCGAATATTTTGCGACCGCGTTCGATGAAAAAAAATATGATCTTGAGAAGCGCATCAGTGAAATTCTTACCGTGGTGAATCTATCTGTGCCGCATGAAAAATTAGTGCGTGATCTGTCCGGCGGCCAGCAGGCGCGCCTCCTCCTTGCCTATGCACTCATCCAGAATCCGGATATTTTGTTGCTCGACGAGCCGACGAATAATTTGGATGCGGAAGGAATTTTTCACCTCACCTATTTTTTGCAAGCCTATGAAAAAACAGTGATCGTTATTTCACATGACACCGAATTTTTGAATTCATTTACGGATGGTGTTTTGCATCTTGATGTGTTCACGCGCACGGTGAACCAATATGTTGGCGACTATTACCAAGTGGTTGAAAATATCGCAGCGCAAATTGAACGAGATCGAATGAAAAACGCGCGGCTGCATAAACAAATTGTTGATCGAAAAGAAAAGGTTAACTTTTTTGCAAACAAGGGTGGTAAGATGCGCAAGTTGGCAAGCAAGTTGCGCGATGAAATTGAAGAAGCGGAAGAGAACACCATCGACACACTGCGCGAGGACAAAACGCTTCGTGGATTCGCGATCGAAGCGCAGGAATGGAACGAAAGCGTGGCGCTGATCACCCGAGTCACCGCAGTCAAAAATCACGAGCCGGTTGAAAAAGAGGTTGACGTGCGGTTGCGGCGCGGTCACCGATTGCTCATTACCGGACCGAATGGGATTGGTAAGAGCACTTTTTTGCGCGCACTGGCAAGCGGTTTGAATCCGGGTGCGCAGATTGCAAAGGGAGTGCATGTCGGTTACTATCGTCAAGATTTTTCCGGCCTTGATTATAATCAGTCGGGCTATGAAGCGCTCGCGAGTATGTGTGATTCGCCGGACAATGAAACGATCTACGCGGTTGGTGCACACTTTTTGTTGACATCTTACATTTTAAAACAACCGATCCGCACCTATTCCGAGGGACAAAAAGGTTTATTGTGCTACGCGCAATTTGTGTTGATGAAACCCAGCTTGTTACTTTTGGATGAGCCGACAAACCACATAAATTTTCGTCATTTGCCCGTGATTGCAGCGGCATTGAATGACTACAACGGTGTTCTCATTATGGTGAGTCACGCACAAGATTTTGTCGACAAAATTAAATTCACGGACGAATTAGATTTGTCCAAATAAGTGCATACGTTCAGGCATCCGCTGCATAAGGTCACATACATATTGACGCAATACGCCGAAATATGTTATTATTCGCTCGCGTTTGCCGGTGTAGCATAGCGGTAATGCACCTGTTTTGTAAACAGAAGAGCGTGGGTTCGAATCCCACCGCCGGCTATTGAAGGAGAAATATGCATAAAAAGGAGAAGGGTGCGTTAGGCGAGCTTGCTGTCGCAACGCAACTGATGCGTATGGGGTGGCGTGTACTATTTCCATTTGGCGAAAATTGCCGTTATGATTTAGCCATCGAACGCAATGGAATATTTAAGCGCGTACAAGTTAAATATTCGACACCAAAAAATGGTACACTACGTATAAATTGTAAGAGTAGCAATAATTGGTCAGTATTGGCTTATACGCCAGACCAAATAGATTTCTACGCTGTTTATAACCCGCAGAGTGAAAAAGTATATTTTATATCCGTACGTGATGCAAATAAAAGTGTTGTAAGTCTTCGTGTACGAGAGCCAAAAAATAATCAACACACAAAAATTCGTTTCGCAAAAAATTACACAGAAATAATCTAACACATATGTCACAAGACAATCTCGCAAAACTCGAATGCACCGTCTGTAAGCGCATTACGCATTACACATCGCGCAACAAAAAGAAATTGAAAAACCGCCTTGAGCTTAAGAAGCTCTGTAACGCGTGCGGCAAACACACGCCACACAAGGAAACCAAATAGGGTTTCAGTATGCGCGTTCGGTTCCTGATAGAATTTTTTTTGTATGCAACGCAGCCAGCTGCGCTTGCCATTGAGCGCACGAAGCCGTTGCGAATCGCGTATTATTTTTTGCTGCACATTTTCGTTGCGTTTTTGATGGCGCTGGTGATGACGGCAAGCATCACGGAAGTGATTCGTGCAACCAGCGCGAAATTGCAGCACCTACCCGCGGGTGTTGTTGCAGAAAAACGGGGTGCTGATTTGAAAATCACCGGCCTTGATCAACCGCTCACGTTAGCAGACGGAAATTTTGTCGTTACGATTGACACAACACGAACCGTTCCCGCGCGGCCGACAACAACAACGGTGTTCATCAGTGCTGAGGCGCTTGAGGTTGCGGGCGTCGATGGCTCAGCTGCTACAGAGCGCATGGCATGGGTCGAGGGCGATGATTTTGTCATTCAATTTGACGAAGTGCGCAACTTGCTGCGCGATCATGAGTCAACCGCAGTCACAATTGTCACACTTTTTGTGTTCGGATATTTGTTCGTGAGCAGTCTTATTTTTTCAACACTGCTCATCGTAGTGTGGAGTTTGTTTGCTTCGGTCGTGTATCGACTCGTCTATCGTCAACAATTGCCAGTGCGTGATGCGCTCGCCGTGCATATGGTCGCGATTAGCGCACCACTCTTTTTGTGGGGCTTAAGCGTGGTGACTGGCTTTGGATCGGCTCCGCTAGTTGAAGTTATCGCGTTTGTCGTGTACAGTATTCTCGGTTTACGCAGCGGCGTCACTCCCTCGCCGGCTGATATAAAAAAGTAATGTTGAGAAGGATTCTCAACAAAATGCGGGCGTAGTTTAATGGTAGAACAAAGGTCTCCAAAACCTTTGGCGTAGGTTCGATTCCTACCGCCCGTGCCAGACAGGGCTAGTGTACAAAGTCAGGAGCATCAAAAATCAGGGTGAGATCCCTGTTTTTTGTACCTTGCCATTCTTGCTGAAGTGCGTTAGTCTAGTATGATGAAAACAGTTGGTATAATTGGCGGTCTTGGTTCAGAGACAACGGCGGAATTTTATCTTGACGTTATTTTTTCATGCGCAAAAAAAGACAAAACCAGTCGCCCACCCGTCATTATTTCAAGTGTTCCGCTGCCATATAAAATTGAGGAGGATTTAATTTTGAATAGCGCAGGCATGGAGCGATATATACCATTTTTAGTTGCAGAAGCAGAGCGGCTTGAAAAAGCAGGCGCTGATTTTTTGGTCATGCCCTGTAATTCTTTGCATGTGTTTATTGAGGAGATTCGGAGAGCGGTACACATTCCAGTTCTCAGTATTATTGAAGAAACAATTGCATTTTTGAAGCGAGAGCACATACACGCGGTCGGCATTGTTTCAACATCAGCAACCATAAAAAATAAATTGTATGAAACTGCATGCGCGGAAAATAAAATTGCATATGCAACCCCTGATGAATTTCAACAAGCAAAGATGGGTAAATTTATTTTGAATTTGGTCACCGGTCAACAAAAAAATAGGGATCGCGAAGAATTTATTGCAATCATCAATGAATTTGAAAATAAAAATGTTGATTGTGTAATTTTGGCATGCACTGATTTGCAGCTACTTATTCCACAGCATGAAAAGCTCAAAATTTTTGATACTATGAAAATTCTTGCGGATGCAACGGTGGATAAGATTTTGAATTAATTAACCATTTTCAACTCGAAACTCCGTTTTCTCAATCTGTTTGATCACTGAATCGCTCAATCGCGTAAACAAAATCAACCCACACAGCGCCGTCACGGTGATGATCCCGACGATCAACACTAACAACTGTGCCATGGTTGCGGCAGAATTTTGCAACTGCAACAAGTCATCAATATGTACGGCGATAAAAATAAACGCAATCAGCGTTGGGACGCTCGCCACGAGCAGCGACTGTTTGAGCGTGAGGAATTTTTTGTTTCTGAATATTTTGTGAAATAGCAAACCAACAATAAACACAATCACACTGAACCATCCGTACGATTCTACATATGGTTTCAGAAATTTTACAACGCTCACTGAAGTCGGATCAGCGAGGTATGCGGCCCAGAGCGTCTGCGCCATGGAACCGATCTCCGACCCAAAGCCATACACCTGCGCCACGATCAGAATACAGGTGAGCAAAACCGCGATCCAAAGCACCGCGAGAACGGTGACTGCATTGTACGTCAAAAATCTGACCAATTGCGTCAACACGAATAAGATTCCGTGTTTCAAAAGTTGTGCGTACTGATGTGGGGTTACGTGCATATGAATTACAGTATACCCCAATCATTGCTAATTGCGTTCGTTCGTATTGAGATGCTTTTATAAGACAGTGGTATAATGAAAAAAAAGTATGAACGAAATTCCTCTCGCCGACAGCGGCGCAAAAACTGAAAATATCAATCTCTCGAGAAAAGACGTGGAGCAGGGCGCACTCATGGGCCGTCTTGCAAAGGCAATGGCAGGGTATCAATCGAAAAATGCCGAACAAGAAAAATCGACCGACGTGCAGTCGGAACAAAAAACAGAATCAACCGATGTTCGTGAAGTGCTACAGCGCGTTATTCAATCAGATCAGCCGCTGGATGATAAGACACGTGCTGAAATTTGGATCAAACTTTCGATCGTAAAAAATAATCGCGCTAAAATTGAGGATCTCGATTCGGCAATTAATCAATTGGCAGCAAAAATTGGTACAGCGACCGGTGATGAAAAAGTGAAATTGATTGGCGAGCAGCACACACGTACTGTTGAGGCAGCACTGCTCCGCAAAGACACATTCACCCTTGAACAAATTGTTGCAGCAAAAGGCGTTCCCCATATCGCGGAAACAATGGCAGCACTCGACGCGGCGGGAATTTTTTGAAACCGATCGAGCGCGATACGCGTATATTCTGATTGAAGCCACTCCCATATGCTACATTCACTTTTTGCCGCAACGCTCTGGTGCCACGCGACTGGCCTCAACTGCCAGTATTTTTCGGCACGCACTGACAACAATGCAGCGGTATCTGTTGCAGCAGCACAAACAAAAAATAAAAAACTAGTTCCGGCAAAAAAAATTATTAAAAAGCCGTTGCTGAAAAAGAAGGCCGCTCCACGGCAACCACAAAAACAGAAATTCATTCAGCCGCCGATTCAACAACTCACCATGGCAGGCGTCATTGCACACACAAATCGAGCACGCGAAGTGAATGGCGTCACCGGTATGTTGCAACAACAGGGACAGCTCAATGCAGCTGCGGCTGCGCGTCTTGCTGACATGTTTCAACAACAATATTTTGAGCACGATTCGCCACAGGGCGTGAAGCCGTCGCAGGTTGCTGAAAAAGCAGGCTATGATTTTGTACAGTTCGCCGAAAATATCGCGTATGGACCATTCAAAACAGAAGCAGAGCTCGTCGACGCATGGATGAACAGCCCCGGACATCGTACCAATATTTTAAACCCCGTGTTCACCGAAATTGGGGTGGCGGTCGGGCGCGGCAAAATGTTGGGCGATGACGTGTGGCTTGGCGTCCAGCTCTTTGGCAAGCCCGCAGCTGCTTGTCCCACACCGCAACCAACGCTGAAGCAACAGATCGACAGCGGAAATGCTCAACTGGCCACACAAGACGCGGAGGCGAAAAAAATAAGCACTGATCTTGATGCAACAAGCAATCCTCAATCAAGCGAGCAGATCGCGGCATATAATAAAAAAGTGCAGCAGTACAACGCACTCGTTGATTCGATGCAAAAATTATATCTCACCATTTCGCAGCAGCATAACGAATATAACAAACAGGTTGATGCCTACAACGGATGCGTCAACACCTAGCAAATGTTTTGACAGTCGCGTGGTGACGGCAGTATACTTTGCACAATTAATTTTTCGCATCACCGTGATCTTTACCTTGTGACGATTGTATACCTCACCATTTTGGGCGCTGTTGTTGGCTCATTTCTTGCGTGGCTTGGCCGCGCGCTCATGGATCGCAAAGAATTCAAGCCGCGCTCTGCCTGCGATGCGTGTCGCCGCACTCTCTCATGGTGGGAGCTCATTCCAATTTTTGCCTATCTCGGACTGGGCGGTCGTTGTCGCACCTGTGGTGCCGGAATTTTGTTAACCGACTGGGCAATGGAATTAATCGGTGCTGCGTTGTTTGGATTTGGCGCTGTACAATTCGATGCATCGCGCGACCTCTTGTGGTGGTGCATTTTGTCATTCGCAACCATGCTCATTTTTTACATTGACCTGCGTTGGATGGTTGTGCCGCGCGCATTCTCCGTCGTGGTTGCATTCATCGCAATTCTGGCGGCATGGTCACCGGAAAACGTGGCGATTTTGGCGCTCAGCGCTCTGCTCGGCACCATCTTTTATTTTTTCCTGTACGCCATTTCAAATGGCCGCTGGGTTGGTGACGGCGATGTGGCGCTCGGCTTCATCGTTGGCGCTGCTGTCACGCATCCGATGCGGCTGGGGATAACTTTACTCATTGCCCATGTGTTTGGTGCCGTCGTTGCACTCCTGCTTTTAGCGCTTAAAAAACGGCAATTAGGCGACCCGTTGCCTATGGGCGCGTTTTTGCTTCCGGCGATGTGGGTTGTTTTGCTCTGGTTTGGGTGGAGTCAATAGGGTCAAATTTAGCTTAATTAAGCTAAAAAACGACCACAAACCTTGACTACTGACGCTCCCTATGCTATGCTACTTCTTACATATGAACCACGGGCTTAAAACAATTGTTTTAGCAACAGTTCTCCTCGCGTGGCCGAGCACTACCTCGGCAGCAACTCAGAGCGGCCAACCTTCTGCAACTGCAAAGGTAACGCAGGTCGCCCTAGCGCCAAAGCCAGCTGTCAAAAAGCCGGTTGTTAAGAAACCAGTGAAAAAAGCAGTCGCCGCAGTAGCAGTGAAGAAAGCGCCGGCAAAAAAACCAGTC